>CANBWJ010000026.1 GCA_947373115.1 Opitutia bacterium
GTCAAGCAAGGCGACATCCTCATCGTTAACCAGTACCCTGGTAAGAACGAAGGGGACACTCTCACTTTTGACCAAGTACTCCTCGTGGGTGAAGGCGCCTCTGCCAAGATCGGCACCCCCACCGTCGCTGGCGCTAAAGTCACCGCCAAGATCCTCGAGAACAAGCGCGGCGAGAAGATCGACATCTTCAAGCACCGCCGTCGTAAAGGTTACTACCGCCGTCGCGGTCACCGCCAAGAGCTGGCCGTGATCAAGGTCGAAACGATTTCTGCTTAACCCTTAATTCAGTACTACCATGGCAACCAAGAAAGGTGGCGGCACTTCCAGCAACGGCCGCGATTCCAACTCCAAGCGCCTCGGCGTTAAACTTTACAGCGGCGAATTCGCCACTGCCGGCTCCATCCTGATTCGTCAACGCGGCACCACCATGCGCGCGGGTCGTAATGTAGGCATGGGTCGCGACCACACCCTCTTCGCTAAGTCTGATGGCTTGGTCAAATGGGATGCGGAACACCGTCGCGTGGAAATCGTCCCCACCGCTTCGGGCGCTTGCGCACTCTCGTAATTCGCCTTCCAGCGAACTTCTAACAGCCGACCTCGTGTCGGCTGTTTTGTTTTATACTTATCGCTAGCTCTAACCTCCCAATGCCTGACACCCGGTACCTGACACCTGGCACCTGAATTTCTCCTGAGACCCGCCACCTGCAACCCGATACCAGCCTCCACTTTTACACTTTCGCACAGGAGCCTTGCTCCAATTTGCACCTTTGCACCACAGGCACAACGAAGTCGTGCCCCTGCCTCGTTCCATTATCGTCCTAAAATTCAGGCTGCGTAGTGGCGCGCTTAAATTTCCAGGTCATAGCCAAGGCCACTAAGATTAAGCCCGCAGCCAGCGCGATCCAGATACCCGCCGCACCCATGCCCAACGGGAAGGCAAGTAAGAGCGCCAAGGGCAAAGTGATTAGCCAATAAACCACGAAGACGCTCCACGAGGCCCATGCGGCACAATTCACGGAACGCAATAAATACGCAGCCACGACCTGGATACCATCAAACGGCGCCCACACGGCCGCAAAAATGAGTAAGGCCGAAGCGAGGGCCGCAGTTTCCGTGCCGGCTACGCCATAAACTTCAAGCAACAGCGGACGCATCAAGATCATGGCGAGTCCGTAAACACTCATGATGATACAGCCCATGATTAAGGCACCCCAGCCGACCGCTCGCATGCGCTGCACGTCTTTCGCGCCGTAAGCCTCACCAACGCGGATCCCCGCTGCGATACCCAAGCCGAGCGGCAACATGAACGCGGCCGATGCGGTGCTGATTGCCACTTGGTGTGCAGCTTGTGCCGTCGGCGAAATCCATCCCGCAAAAATCGGTACCACCGCAAAAATTCCGACCTCACTCAAACTATGCAATCCCGCGGGCCAGCCCGTCTTAAGCAAGCGGGCAAAAACTTTTTGCTGTAAACCCTCCGCCCAATTCACCGCCCCACGTCCTGGCGTGAACCATAAACCAATCAGCATAATGAAGCGTGATACCAAGGTCGCCCAACCCGCTCCCGCCAAACCTAAACGTGGAAAACCCCAGTGACCATACATCCATAGCCAGTTTAGAAAAATATTAGCGAGCAGCCCCACGCTCAGCCATACCAACGAAATCCAGGGCTGGTGCTGCGAATCGCGATGGCCGCGCAACGCATGGAATAATAAACCAGGGACCATGGCCCAGGCCATGATGACATAGAAATCGTAGGCCGTTGCCACCACCTCAGGCGAAGAACCCAGGTGCGTCAGAAACCGAGCTGAAAAATGTGTGAGTGCCGCGGCGATTAAACTATAACCCAAGGCCAAAGTCATGCCGTGGCGCAAAATCGCGGGCGACGATTCCTCCACTCCCGCCCCATTATCTTGCGATTGATAGACGGCGACTGCTCCGACCACGCCGATACCAAAAACATAAGGAATATAATTGAGGTTGGCCGCCAAGGCCGACGCCGCCAAAGCGGTTTCGCCCAAGTGGCCCGCCATGGTAACATCGATCACGAACATCAATCCATACCCCAACATCCCTAGCATAATCGGCACCGCCAGCTTAAGCGTGGGGGCAATCTCCGAACGAATTGTCACGGGCGTATTCAAGTCCATAGCAGGCAAGGAAAGTGCCCCGGGGGCGAGTTTATGTTTCAGAATATTTCCCAAAACTCGCCTTGCTACGCTTGCCACGGCGAAGGATTTACTCATGTTTACTAGTCCCATGGCGCACGACGACGAAGACGAAGATGAGAAAACCCCCGAGGCCCCGAAAGAGGCCACGCCCAGCGCCCTGCTGATTCAGAAAAAATTCCTCGAGCAACGTAAGCTCTTCCTCTGGGGTGCCGTCGATGATGCTTCCGCCAAAGACATCGTCGAAAAATTACTCTACCTCGAAACGAGCGATCCTGGTAAGGAGATCACTTTTTATATCAACACGCCCGGTGGCTCCATCACCGCCGGCATGGCCGTCTACGACACCATTCGCCTCATTAGTTCACCCGTTAAAGTCGTCGTCACAGGCATGGCCGCTTCGATGGGCTCCATCCTCCTCCAAGCCCCCAAACAAAAAGGTGGCCGCTTAGTGTTCCCTCACGCCCGCGTGATGATTCACCAACCGCTCATCATGGGCCGCATTCAAGCCCCTGCGGTCGATATCCATATTCAGGCCCTCGAGATGGAACGGCTACGCGCCGAACTGAATGAAATCCTCGCAAAGGCCTCGGGCCAAAAAATCGAGAAAGTCATTAAAGACACGGATCGCGATTTTTACATGACCGCCGAAGAAGCCATTGAATACGGCCTCGCCGACGCGATCGTAAAGAAGCTTTAAGCCGCTGCCGCATGGGCATCGAAGATCGAGGCTACATGCAAAAATCGATTCCCTTTCACCGGGGACTGCACGTCACCACTTGGACGCTCATCGTCCTGTTTGGTTTCTTCGTCCTTAACCTCATCCAAGAATCAGCGGGGACAAATTTTCTAGGCTGGGCGGCCCTGCACGAAACCTCCCCGCGACCCTGGCAGTGGCTGACTCACGGCCTACTGCATTTTGATTTTTGGCATTTATTGTTTAACGGACTCAGCCTCTGGTGGGTCGGACGAATCGTTGAAGAAAATTACGGCGTATCGACTTATATTAAAACGCTCACGCTCGGCGTTCTCGTCGGCGCCCTCTCGTGGTGGCTCACCGGTCTCAACGGTCTGCGCCTCGACGGCGCCCTGATTGGCATCTCCGCCGGCGTCTACGCCCTGCTCATCGTCGCCCTACTCGATCGACTCGACGAACAAGTCACCCTCTTACTCTTTTTTATTCTCCCGGTCACCTTGCGCATCCGATGGCTCATCTGGGCACTCACCCTATTTGCCCTGGGTGGCTGGCTGTTCTCTGAATTGCCTGGACGACATCAATGGACCTATTGGCAACCCGCCTGGAATGCCAATAGCGCCAACCGCATTGCGCATTCTGCCCATTTAGGCGGGCTCATCGCTGGCTGGTTTATTTGGCGCTATTTAAATCAGATAAATTACTTTCGGGGCTTCGCTCTGTTTAAGAGGAAGTCTTCATCCCTTACTCCGATTAACCCCCACGCTCAACCCTCACGCACGGCCCCCAGGGCACTGGATTCATCCCGTGCCGAGCTCGACCGCCTCTTGGATAAAATTTCGGCGGGGGGTTTCGGCTCGCTCACGCCGGAAGAGAAACGCAAACTCGAGGAACTGAGCGCCCGCCTCCGCTAAGCTTTATGAAATTAAAACCCCTGTCACTTCTGGCTCTATTAGCTTCGGCTATCCTTGCCTATCCCGCCAGCTACACGACGACGGAGCTGATGCAGCGGGAAGCGGGTGCCACCGTGGCCCTACTCGAAAAGCTCCACATCAGCAAAAAATCCATCGCTGATATCGACTCTAAAGAAGTTCTAAAAACCTACTGCGAAAACCTCGACCCCGGCAAAATGTATTTCACCCAAGGTGAAGTCGACGGCTTCATCACTCGCTACGGCACGAGCCTCGACCTCTACCTCAATCGCGGTAACTTAACCCCCGCCTTCGAGATTTATACTTTATATAAAAATCGCGTCAACGAGCGGACCACCAAGGCCGTAGCAGCCCTCGACCAAAAAATCGACCTTAACCAACCGGGCGTCTTCCCCACCGATCGCCGCAAAGGCACCTGGCCGAAAGACCAAACAGAAGCCGATGACCTCTGGTCGCGCCGCATCCGCCTCGACATCCTCTCCGAATTACTCGGCGAAGATCGGGCAAATAATCGTAACGAGCCGAAGACCAAGCCCAACCATGAAACCACGGCCCCAGTCATTACACCGGAAAAAATCGCTGAAGCCATCACGCGCCTAAAAAAGCGTTACGAAAAAATCCGTACCTACGTTACCTACGACCCTCAAGAAGTTGAAGAGCTCTTCCTGAATTCCTATTCAACGCAGTACGACCCTCATTCGATTTTCTTCTCCCAGCAATCGCTTGAGGAATTTGAAATTGCGATGCGCAACTCACTCTGCGGCATCGGCGCGACGCTCGCCGACGAAGAAGGCTATTGTACGATTAAGGAAATTCTTCCCGGCGGCCCCCTCGAGCTTTCTGGCAAAGTAAAACCGGGCGATCGCATCATCGCCGTTGGCCAAGGCGAAAACGGCGAAATGGATGACATCGTCGGCCTACGCTTAACCAAAGCAATCTTCCGCATCCGCGGCAAGCAAGGCACCATCGTGCGCCTCCTCGTCGACCCTGCTGCCGGCGGCCCCCGCCAAATCGTAAATCTGGCACGTGACCAAATTAAGCTCACCGGCCAAATGGCCTCGGCACGTTGTTTTGAAGCCCCCAGCGGCAATGGCAAAATCACCCTCGGCGTTATCGAACTTCCTGCGTTCTACGGAAAAAATCCCGACGGCACTGGCTCCAGTCCCACTAAAGACGTGGAAGAACTTATCATAAAATTAAAATCCATGGGCATGACGGCCCTCATCATGGACCTCCGTAAAAACGGCGGTGGCTTGCTAACCGAAGCGGTCGACATGTCAGGACTCTTCATCCCCACGGGCTCCGTCTTGCAAGTGCGCGACAGCGAAGGACACATCGAAGACTACCGCGACCAAAACCCCAAAGTCGCCTGGGATGGACCTCTCGTCATTCTAACCACGAAGCTCTCCGCTTCCGCTTCTGAGATTTTCTGCGGCGCGCTCAAAGATCACCGCCGTGCCCTCGTGGTCGGCGACACCACCACCCACGGCAAAGGCTCCGTGCAAAACATTATTGAACTCGACCGCATCTTCAAAGGCAGCGACATCAAGTCGGCCGTTAAAGTCACCATCCAAAAATGGTACGCTCCCAGCGGCTCCTCGATCCAACTCAAAGGCGTGCCCGCTGACATCGTGGTACCGTCGGTGTTCTCGGTTTTACCCGTCGCCGAATCAGACCTCGATCGACCACTGGCCTGGGACTCGATTCCGCCAGCCATAGTTAAGCCCGACGACCAACCCGACGAAGGTGTTTGGTTAAAGGCTAAATTATCCGACAACCTCATTAACATCCTCAAAGAGGCCTCCGCTAAGCGCCAAGCCGAACTCCCCGAATTCCGCACGTTAGCTCATTCTATCGACTGGACCCGTAATCGTCAGGATCGCAAAGAGGTTTCACTCTCACTGGAACAACGTCGCCAAGAACGTAGCGACGACCTCGCATTCCGCGAACAGGTTCGTGGCGAGCTCACCGGCTTCGCCACCCGTGCTCCCAAGGTTACCGATGTGAAACTGGAAGCCGCCCTTAAGGAGGAAAAGAAAGAAGGTGCCGCTTGGGCTGCGAAATCTAAACGCCTTTCCAGACTTCGCGATCCGCTCGAAGACGAAGACTGGCCCGACTACGACATCCAATTACAAGAGGCCGTCCGCATTGCGGCCGACTGGTCAAAGCTACTCACGGTTGCACCCGAGGTCCAAGCTAACGCCCCCGCTCCAGCCGCCATTAATCGCTAAACTTTAGCGAGCGCGGTAACGGCCTTGGGGATCGTAAATCCACCAAGCGTCGAAGGGATTGGAGAGCGCAGGTAACTCCATGATGAGTTTTCCTTGCGCGTCCACGCGCGAGGTGATGCCCGAAATTTCATTTTGCGCCGAAGCCCTTGGGGGCAAAGTGGCCAGCGGTGGTACGGGTGACATCATATCGAGCACCGCAGTCTCTTCAATACGCTCCACGACGTTATCAACCCACTTCAAGTCCTTCGCCTTCTCACCAAAGGCCTGCCAATCACCGGTGGAATCATTCGCATACATTTGCTTCACGAATTCCGCCAAAGTTAAACCCATCTTCTTCGCCACGGGCGTACCCATGCGCTCAAACCAAAGATTGGTGAATTCTAATTGCTCCTTCAGCACCGTCATATTCCCCCGCACCGTGTTGGAGACCTGATGGTGTAAGATAATGGTGTTTGGATAACAGAAGGAACGCTCAGCCAACGTAGCGATAACAGCCGACATGGAGGCGGCGAAACCTTTCACGACTACATAAACCGGTGCCTTTGAAGCCGACATGGCTTTTTGAATTTGGTAACCCGACGACACTGAACCACCGGGGCTGTTATCAATCACGATGAAAATCGGGAATTCGCTCGATTGATTGTTATAAAAATTAATGCGCTGACAGACGTAGTCCGCCAACGATTCGGTAATCGCACCGTTCAACGCAATCCGACGATCGCTGATGCATAAGGTGCCATCCACGAGCGGGTCTTTTAAGTACTTCGGCTTTGCCTTCGCCGCAACTTTCTTGGCTTCGTCTTCTTTTTGGAAACGCGTGAGCTCATTGGTCAGACGCGTCACCGTGTTACTTGACTCTAGTTGCAATTGCTTCGCGTCGGCTTCGAGCTCGCGAATCTTATTATTCTTCTCCGCCAAGCGGGCATTCGAGCGTGCCGCGTCTAAGGCCACCTGACGTTCCAAGCGGGTCCGCTCCTCTTCCAGTGCGGCTGACTCGGCCGCAGCCTTCGCTTGACGCAAAGCCCGCTCCACATTCAGGCGAATGGTTTCCGCATTCGCGGGCACGAGTTCTTCCGTGCGCTTCGCTTCCACCAAGGCCATTTGTGCGTCCAACAAAGCTTTATCCACGCGGAGTCGATCCACTTCCTTCATGATCTCCTTCTGCGCGGGCGTTAGGTTCTCACGGGCAATTGCCGGCCCAGGAGGCAGTGTGGTCGCTAAGCCCGGAGTGGGTGCTGCATCGCTAGCTGGGGCGGGTGCATTGGCTGACTTGGCTGGCGTTTGCGCCTGAGCGGCCGCGGCCATGATTAACAAACTGAAGAAGGAATGAATTTTCATATTTTTATTTTAAATTTTTAGGGGAGCACGAATTCGGTGGAAGGATCGTAAACCCACCAGACATCGAACGGCTGCGGTGCGGGTAAAATCGTTTGGCGTGTTGCCGCGAAATCGCTATTGGTCATGCCCTCGCGCTTCAACTCCGCTGGCTGCGGTGCGGCCACAAGTGCGTTCACGCCGTCTTCGCTCATGCGTTCCGTGACATCCGTTACCCACTTTAAGCGCTGCGCTTCGACCCCCAAAACTTTCCAGTCCCCAGTCGAAACCGCCCCGTACATGCGCTGCACAAATTCGTCGACGGTGAGGTCCATCTTCTGCGCGACCTTCACAAAAATTCTTTCGCACCAAACCTTGGTCCACTTCAATTGCTCAGCCAACTCTGTGGCATTACCCTGCAAACTTGTGGAGGCCTGATGGTGCAAGACAATCGTTTGCGGATAAACAAAGGAGCGCTCGGCCATCGTCGTGATAATCGCTGCCATCGAGGCCGCATAGCCTTTCACCACGACATACACTGGGGCTTTCGATGATTCCATCGCCTGCAAAATTTGATAGCCCGACATCACCGAGCCGCCCGGCGAGCGATCAATCACAATAAAAATTGGGGCCTGTGCATCGAGTGCATTATAAAAGGCAATGCGCTCACATACATAAGTCGCCAAGGCATCATCCACCACGCCGTTGAACGCAATGCGTCGATCCGAAATATGCAACACTCCCTCGACCACTGGGTCGCGCGGGTAACCGATTTTTTGATTCAGGGCCAAATCACCGACCTTCTTTTGCAGTACGGCAATTTCTGAAACACTCGAAATTTTGGCGAGCTCGACCGCTTGAGCAGCGAGAGCCAATTTCGTCTCCGCTTCAAAGTCGACCTGCTGGCGAGTCCTCTCGGCAGCGGCAACCGACGCCTTAGCCTTAAAAAGGGCTTCTTCTAAAATCAATTTGGTCTTCTCCGCTTCTTCGACCGCCCCCGCGGCCTCCGCCTTCGCTTTGCGTAAATTTGCCTGCACCGTTAGCGACTGCATTTCTAAAACTTTATCAAGTTGCACCTGGCGGCGTTTGGCCGACTCCAAATCGAGTCGCGCACGAATGACTTCCGCTTCCACCTCGGCCTGATAAGTTTCAGGCGACTTCTGCACGGGTTCGACCCCTGCCCGGGCTGCGACAGCAAAAAAGAGGAAAACGAGGACCAGGCGAGGCATCAGGGTAGAGGAGTTAATTTGTCAGATAAATGGTTCCCTTGAAGCACTTTTTTCGCAAATCTTCGCCCATGCAGCCGAATGACCCGATTACCCTGAAGAATCGCCACACGGGCGCCATCGAGACTGAACAGGTTTACGGTGAGGCCTGGTTGAAACGTATTTACGGCAACCCCCTCGGCCAGCTCGCCCTCCACACCGTCGTCAAACGCGCCTTCTTCTCCAAGCTCTACGGTGCCGCCATGGATCGCCCCAGCAGTATCGCTCGCATCGCACCGTTCATCAAAACCTACGGACTCAACGTCGGCGAGTTCGCCGACGACCTCAGCAGCTACCAGAGCTTCAATGATTTTTTTTATCGGAAGTTAAAAGCATCCGCTCGTCCCGTCGACGCACGCCCCGACGTCGCCACCCTTCCCGCCGACGGACGGCACCTGGGTTTCCAAGATGCTTCTCTAGTAAAAGGGATTTTCGCCAAGGGTCAGCAGTTCGACATTCCCACACTTGTCGGCGACCGCGCGCTCGGCGAACGTTACGCCCGCGGCACCGTAGTCTGCTCGCGACTCTGCCCCGTTGATTATCACCGCTTCCATTTTCCTGTCGCCGGCATTCCCCACGAACCCGTCGCCATCGATGGCGCGCTCTACTCCGTTAATCCCATCGCACTTCGCCGTCACGCGAGCTACCTCTGGCAAAATAAACGTCAGCGCGTTTCCATCGACGCGGGCCCATTCGGACTCGTCACGATCATCGCCATCGGCGCCACAAATGTTGGCACAATTATCGAAACTTATAAACCCGGCGTCGCGATGAACAAAGGCGACGAAAAAGGATACTTCCGTTTCGGCGGCTCCTTCCTCGCCACACTTTTTGAACCCGGACGGATTCAGTTAGAAAACGATTTAATTGCGGCCGGTGAAAGCGGACAAGAATTGTACGCGAAAGTCGGATCTCCTTTAGGCCGGTTAAAAGCGTAGTTCATCGAAAACCACTTGCCAGCAAGCGAATCGCGGTAAACGCTGGTGTCACAGGTTGCTCGGGTGGTGGAATGGCAGACACACCAGATTTAGGTTCTGGCGCCGAAAGGTATGCGGGTTCGACTCCCGCCCCGAGCACTTGTGATTTAAGACACCATCCGACAGTGCAAAGGTGCAAATCGCGACGTTGTCGCTGTGCAAAAGTGTAAAGGTGGAAGCATTATCATTATAAATTTCGGGTGTCAGGTGCCAGGTCTCAGGAGAATTTCAGGAACCGGGAACCAGGTATCGGGCGTTCGGGTTTCCGGCCCGAAATCCTGATACCTGTTACCCGATACCTGATACCTGAAACGCTCCCGAGACCTGACACCCGAAACCTGTTCGGGGCTCCCACCTTTCCACTTTTGCACTGTCTCTAATCCTTCCCTCGCCCACCTGTCCACTTGTCCACCCGCCCACCAACTCCTGTCTCTTTCCTCCCCCTGTCTTCATTCCTTGCCCTCTCCACCCATTTCTGCCAAACATTACTCATGTTTGCATGGTTGCGTAGTTTCTTAGGGCTCACCCCCGCAGCCCCTCAAGACATCGACCTCTCACAGGCTCCCGACGAACACGTGCCCGAGGAGCGCCTACCCGAAACTCGGCCCGAACACCGCGAGGCCTGGATTGGCGTCGATCTCGATGGCACCCTCGCTGAATCCGGTCGCTGGCTGAGCATGTCGCACATCGGTCCGCCCGTGCCCCTCATGATGCGCCGCGTCAAAGCCTGGGTCGAAAAAGGACTCCGCGTCAAAATCATGACCGCACGCGCCGGCAACGAAGAGGGCCTCGCCGCCACTCAACAATGGTTGATCGACAACGGACTGCCCGGCCTCGAGATCACTGACAAAAAAGATTTCGACATGCTCGAGCTCTGGGACGATCGCGCCATTCAAGTCGTCCACAATACAGGCATGTGCTTCCTCGGCACTTCGTACTTCGCACGCCCTCAAGCCCCCATCCTCGCCAACGAAGCCGCCGACCGCACCTTCATCCTCGTGGGTTCCGAAAGCCCCAAAACTGAAGCCGACAAAAAATAATTTATAATGAAAGCCTCCCTTAAGTTGGAATACTCCCTGCGCGTCCTCGCCCAACTCGCCCGCCGCAAAAAAGGCAACGCCGTGACGCGCATCGAGGAGCTCGCCCGACTCGAAGCCATTCCGCAAAATTACCTCGTGCAGTTATTAAATGAATTACGCGAAGGCGGACTCGTGGACTCGAAACGCGGCAAGACCGGCGGCTATCGCCTCGCCCGCAATGCCGAAGACATCACCCTTAAAAACGTCCTAACCGTGGTTGAGCCCGACCTCATCGAAACCAAAATCACCCTCAAAGGGAATTCGGGCCCACAAGTAGCCACCCTCTGGCGGGAGCTTTCAAAACGCTTTGACAAGTCACTTGCAGGCTTCACCGTGGCTCAACTTGCCCAATCCGAGGCCAGCGGAGATTGGGAAATCTAACTTTAAAAACCATGGATATTAAAAAGCATACCACCCCCATCGCCCTCGGTGTTGTTTTCATCGTACTGGTCACCATCATCGCCGTTAAGTTCGTCAACTTGAAGAACAGCCTTGAGCAGAGCCAAGCGGAAGTCGCTACCCTCACCAAGACCGTAGCCACCCTAAACACCGAGATTAACGACCTCAATCAGAAGCTCACCGACGCTAAAGCCGAAGCCGCTGCCCGCGCCGCCGAAGCCAAAG
Source organism: Opitutia bacterium (assembly GCA_947373115.1). Classification (GTDB taxonomy): domain Bacteria; phylum Verrucomicrobiota; class Verrucomicrobiia; order Opitutales; family UBA953; genus UBA953. The sequence continues at coordinate 11,285 of CANBWJ010000026.1, forward strand.
ACCTCGCCATCAAATTAACTGCGAGCGTGAAATTCGGTGAAGCCATCACCCTGCAGTGCCAAGAGGCCAACGCTCAGCTGGCCGAAGCTAAGAAAGACAACGAAAAGCTCACCGATAAAATCGTCGACGCCTACAAAGCCATCGCCGATGACAACCAGAAAATCGAAGAGTACAAAGCCTTCCAAGCCAAGGCGACCGAGCAGATTGCTGAACTTAATCGTCGCATCGAAATCTACGAGAAGACCGTCAAGGAGCGCAATGAGCAGCTCGATGCGATGCAGAAGCGCCTCGCACCCCCCGCCGCCCCCGCTCCAGCCGAAGCCGCCCCTCAATCGTAAATAATTAAATTATTAAAATAAAAAGGCCACCCAGCGGTGGCCTTTTTATTTTCGGCCCGGCACTCCCGGCACAAGCCTTCAACCTTGGCTGACTCATTCCGCCCACGGAATGAACCTCACGTCGTTCGCATTGTTTTATTCCGCCGCGAATTAAAATCAATGGAATGAAAATCGTCTTCTTTTCGTTTCTCGCACTGCTCGCGGCTGGACTCATCGCCGGCCTGCTACCCCTCGCGGGCCTCCCCGCCAATAACCTACTCACCGACACCGATGGCGATGGCATCACCGATGTCATTGAATTGCGCATGGGGCTCGATCTCACCGACCCGACCGACGGACTCTCCGATGATGACGGCGACGGACTCTCCCTCGCCGAAGAGCTTAAGGCCGACACCAACCCCCTTGAGGCCGACAGCGATCATGACGGATTCGAAGACTTAGATGAAATCCTTGCCGGCACCGATCCCACTGACCCCAACGATAAACCTCAGCCTAAAAATTCCCCCGTCTACCCTCCACCCTTACTGTCAAAATACAACAGGGCCTACAACTTCCTCCTTAGCGGCAACTTTCAGACAAGTAATAAACTTAAAAACCACCTCGTTAAAGGTTTTCGCGGCAAAGATGCCGATTGGGCCAACCTCACTATCCTCGGCGGCTGGCAACCGCTCAAGGGTACCACCATCGAAACCTGGAGCGTCGAGGGCGAGCGTTTCATAAAAATTAATTACGGCATCACCCAACCCATCGATAGTAAACTCCCCGGGCCCTACCTCCTCGTCTGGAAACACGCTCGCACCAACGATAACATTGATGCCACCTATCGTATCACCTTTGCGACCGACGCCGGCCGTGTCATCTTAAGTAAAGTTTTCTCACCCACCAGCGCGGCTTCCTGGCAAAACGTCTACCTCTCCTTTAATTTCGAGAAAGCCGATTGCGTCGGCGGAATTCGCTTCAAGGTAGAGCCCGTGGGAGACCTGCCCGTTAATGGTTTTGTCGACGACTTTTACATGATCCGCGCCGGCTTCAACGTCGACATCAACCGCGATGGCCACGTTGAAGACACCGAAATTCCTGAAAAGAATACGCCGTATTATTTCTGGGTTAATAACGACACCGAAATCAACGCCTCCAAGGGTGACGACATCCCTGGGCCCACACGTACGACGTCCGACTGCAATAATGATCGCGTCGACACACTGCGCGACCTGATCGATTTCTTTCCCGTCAACCTTAACATCGGTCAACTCATTCGCGTCTTCCCACCCGACGGTGCGACACGCTACACCCTGCGCCAAAAAGATGGCGCCGTAAACTTAGTCCATGCCTCCATCAATCCCTGGAATGCGGGATGGCTGAATCAAAACGCTGGCATCAAAAATTTTGGTGATACCTTAAACCAACCACTCGAAACCGCAAAGGTTCACCGACTGACCACCGAGTACGAATTACCCGCCCCATTCCTCGAGGCAGTCGTTAGCAAGAGTCACTCGGTCATTCTTCTCGAAGGTAATAAGTGCACCAAGGCTCCACTGATCTTCAGCGTCGAAAGACAGGGCGTGAAACTGGCTGAATTTGAACTGCCCCTCCAACTCAGCGAGGTCGAGACCATGTACCGCCACCTCAACCTACGCGACCTGGCCACAACCTACGATGGCATCCGCATCCCCGAAGAACCCAACTCCTTCAGTCAACCCACTCAGACGAGTGAACCCAAGGGCCTGCCCGACTCTTCAACGCAAAATAAATACTTCGTCTTCATTCATGGCTTCAATGTGAACGGACAAGAAGCCCGCGGTTGGAATAGTGAAATGTTCAAACGCTTTTACGTCCTCGGCAGCCAAGCCCGCTTTGTTGGCGTGACCTGGCGCGGCGACACTTCGCCCGATTACCACGAAGCAGTCTTCCGTGCCCTCGTTACGGGTGAAGGCCTCACCTCACGTCTGGGCTTCACCAACGGCGCACCCATCACCGTTGCCGCCCACAGCCTCGGCAACCTCGTCGTGTGCAATGCCATCGAACGTGGCGGACTAAAACCGACGGCTTACCTCGCCATCAACGCCGCCATGCCGGCCGAAGCATTCGATGCAAGTTATAGCTCAAGCTCACAGGCAGCCAATATGACCGAATCAAGCTGGCGCACCTACAATCCCTACCTCTACTCCCGCAATTGGTGTAAGCTGTTCTCAAGCTCAGATCCACGCTCTCGCTTAACCTGGTGCGGACAGTTCACCAAAGCCGCACCTTACATGTTTAATTATTTTTCACCAGGCGATGATGTCCTCGCTAAAGCCGATTCCGTAAAAAGTGCTTCCGTCATTTCACTGCTCCTGCACCAAGGATTTAATTTTACCTCCAACGCCTGGAAATTCCAGGAGCTCCTCAAGGGTCTCGGGTGGTATAGTTCGGGTGCCGGCTTCTGGGCCAGTCGCTCCCAGGGCGGCTGGGAGTTTAACGAGAACTGGTTCTACTGGGGCGATGATGAGGAATACCTGCAGGTACAATACTCACCGGCAGATGCGCTCACGATTCCGCTCGAATACCTCCGCGTAAAACCATTCTTCTCTCCATTTTACGCAACCGAAGTTTTTAGCTCCTTCCCCAACATCGCCACCGCCAAAGCCCGCGAGCCGAAAGTTATCTACGATCTTCTCGCACGCGGCCTGCCCGCCGGCTCCTACGCCGCAGCAATCTCCTACCTCTCTGGTAATGTTCGATTTAATTTCGACATGGAACTGGAGGGCCGAGAGTCCTTCTACTGGCCCACCGCCGAACACGAACGGAGCGACCAGAAAAAACGTTGGCTGCATAGCGACTTTAAAAATGTCGCCCTGCCCGTCATCTTCCGAACCTACAATTCCATGATCAACGCGGGGGGCCTCAAATGAAATCCATTTTCCCCTGGCTCCTGCTCGCCGTCGCCGCCCACGCGAATAATATTCAAGTGACGTTTAAAGTGGTGGATGAGAACGGAATGCCCGTGCCCACCGCCCGCACCACGATTCAATGCCGGGCCCTAAACTCCGAAGAGCCCAACGAATTCACCGGCGAGACGAATCGAGATGGTGGCTTTAGTAAGAAAGTGGAATCCTGGAGCGGACTCTACCTCGAAGCCAAAAAAGCGGGCTACTACACGGCGCGGCTCTACGATCAACCAGACGAAGCTGACGTTACTCAGGAAATTATTCTACCCCGCCTAATCAATCCACGTCCACTCTTCGTAAAATTCTATAACGCCAACCCCGACCGCGGGCTGCAAATTCCGAAAATTAATGAATGGTTTAAATACGATTTAAAAATAGGCGATTGGGTCGCGCCCCACGGCATGGGCACCGTGGCGGACTTGCAGATGAAAATCTCCTTCCCGACCAACCCCAACGAAATGCAACTCGAGCTGTCAGCGGCCGATGCCAACGGGGGCTTCGTCACACCGGCCCGCCTGCTCAAATACTCCGAACTCAAGATGCCACACGCTGCACCATCGATTGGTTACAAAAAAACTGCAACCCTCACCACGGGTGAAGACCCGATGGACATTGCCCTATTTATTCGCTCGCGCGTGCAGACCGATGCTAAAGGGAAAATCGTTTCTGCTAATTACGGGAAAATTCAAGGACCCGTACTCATCAATCGACGAGGTACCATCGCCTTCACGCATTACTTTAATCCGAACGCCAACGACCCAAACCTGGAGTTCGACCCCAGCCAAAACCTACTCGATGACCCAGCCAACCCACCCGAACTTGCGCCTTAACGGAGCGACTTCTTCCACCGAGCGATTTCTTTGGCGACAGTCTTGGGTCCGGGCATGCCGATATTTTCCCGCGCGGCAAAGGCCCGCTTTAAATTAAAGACTTCCTGCCAACCCTTCGTGAAAGCTTTGTCAGCCGACTGCGCTGCCGCATCCGAAAGTTTATCTAGAGGTACGCCCGATTTCTCAGCGACGGCCACTAACCGACCGACGGCGTGATGTGCGTGCCTAAAGGGCATTCCCTTCTTCACGAGCCAATCAGCCAAGTCGGTCGCTAGCAACGCGGGGTCCGACGCAGCAGCCAAGCATTTGGCTTTGTTAAACTTTGTGCCCGCCAAGGTCGACGACGCGACCGCGAGTGCGAGTTGCAGTTGATCGGCTGCATCAAAGAGCGGCGGCTTGTCGTCCTGCAGATCCCGATTATAAGTCAGAGGCAGGCCCTTCGTCAGCGTTAACAAATGATTGAGCGAAGCCTGGAACCGTGCGGCCTTACCCCGGAGCAATTCCATCGAATCCGGATTCCGCTTCTGCGGCATCAACGAGGAGCCTGTGGAAAATTCGTCGGGCATCCGCGCAAAACCAAATTCAGCCGATGACCATAAAATCATATCTTCCGCCAACCGCGAAAGGTGCACGCCGCAAAGTGCCGCCGCGAAAGCAAAAGTGGTCGCCGGATCCCGGTCCGCCACGGCGTCCATCGAATTAGTCGTCACCCGTGGCTTACCCTTCGCATCCACAAAGCCTAAAAGTTTCGCGGTTACATTCCGATGAATCGGTAAAGTCGTGCCAGCAATCGCACCCGAACCGAGCGGACACCAATTAGCGGCGTCAGCGACGGCCACAAACCGTGCCCGATCCCGTGCAAACATTTCCACGTACGCCAACAAGTGATGCGCCACCGAAACTGGCTGCGCCCGCTGTAGGTGTGTGTAGCCCGGCATAATCACGTCCGCATTCGCGTCCGCGAGCTTCACCAAAGTTTTAAGCAGTTCCGCAAAGGCCGCATCGATGGCGACACACTGATCCTTAATCCACAACCGTACATCAGTGGCAACTTGGTCATTCCGCGACCGGGCGGTGTGTAATTTCGCCGCTGCGGGCACGCGCTTAGTCAACGCACTCTCAATATTCATGTGCACGTCTTCCAGCGCGACGTCCCACTTAAATTT
>CANBWJ010000027.1:0-16049 GCA_947373115.1 Opitutia bacterium
ACTTCGGCGTTGTTGTTGAAATATTTAAGAGTGCCGAGCGTTACGCCGTCTTGGTAGAGAGAGTTTAATCCGCCCGCTAAAACCAAGGTGCCAGCGGCATTGAGGTTAACAGCGATAGCTTTGACCTCTCCGATATTGCCACCAGGGCCATAATTGTAGGTTCCGTAAATGCGGACCACTGAGGAGCTGCCACCGTTGACGTTGATAGCGGAGAATGCTCCGTCACCGCCAATGCCACCCAAAACGGTGGAATTTCCGGCAAAGTTAATCGTTCCGCTTTGGCCTGCCGAAGTAACAATCCCAGAGAACGCGAAAACATCAGAATTATTGCTGAAGTTCAAGGTGGCATTATTGCCATTGAAGTGCAGACGCTCGGTTAAAACCTGCGTTCCGCTACCCAAAGTCAGCGAACCCGCGGCAGTGAAATCGATATAATATGCGATGACGTTGGCATAGGGATTGGGACCGTAGCTAAAGGTCTCTTGACCATTAAATTCTACACCCAGTCCGCTGATGTTAATTTGTGTGCCAGCAGCGCCTAAAACGATGGATCCGTTAACCTTGTTGCCGCCTTGGAAGTTGAGCGTGGCCCCTTCACCATCGTAACCATAACCGACATCATATCCAGGGACTACAATATTTCCGTTAATCTGGCTGGCGCTTGACGTGTAGTTGGCAACCGAGCCTTCAACCATCACCGTGCGACCTGAAACGCTGCCATTGAAGGTCGTGGTGCTGTAATAATCGATGTAGATATCGTCCACCAAAGTGGTGCCGTTAATGCGGTTAGTGCCGTAAAGATTTACGGTGGTGTTTACGTTAGTGTCGGCATAAATCGCAACGCCCCTCGTGCCATTGATGGTCGAATTGTTGAGATTAAGGGTCCCAGTGTAAGAATCTGTATTCTTTAAAATATAATTAAAATTAGCGCCGTTTAAGTTATCAGCCAATGCTTGTGCACCTACATTGTATATGTGGATGTCGATAGCACCATCGTAGCCTGGGGCTGGATAGTCATTACCGTACAGCGTAACGCCTCCATTTTGGTTAACCCCGACATAAACATTATCTGCAAAACTATTATATGTTGAAATAACTTGGTTGTTCTGTGTGTTTAGGAAATTAATTGAGCCCGACTGGGGCGTGGTTCCTACGTTATAAATGGCATTTGTAGAGCCTTCTGTGTAACCGATATAGGTTGGGTTAAACGGGTCACCTACACCCACCTGATAGACATAAGTCTTCCTGCCGCCCGCTACCCATGTAGCATCAATATTCACCTGCGCCGCAGAAGCCGAACTGGCTGTGGTCACAAGCGAGGCGGCGGCCAAGAGCGAGAGGAGTGATAAGCGGGCGGATTTGGTTTGTTTCATTTGTATAAAGAGAGGTAGATGCGATTTTTGTGGAGAAAAATTAACTAATGGCGAGCAGTTTGTTTTTAAGGGAAAAGCCGGCTAACATTATAATTTAACGACTATTTTACATCTGACGGCTGAAAGGGCTTCGCCCAGTCAATGCAGCTTAAGCCCGCTTTTGCAGGGCGATTAGGAACTCGCGGTTCCCATCCCCACCTTCGATGGGCGATGGAATCACCCCTAAAACATTGGCTGAATCAAGCGATTGGGCAGCAGAAGTGAGGGTTTCGACCACCCGGGCGTGAATGATGGGGTCCTTAATAATCCCCCTGCCCTTGTCGGCCTCGGCCCGGGTCGCCTCAAACTGAGGCTTAATCAAGGCCACCAGGTGACCCCCCTTTGCCACCCTCTCCCAGGCTGCCGGCAAAACGAGCCCAAGTGAGATGAAGCTGAGGTCCATCACGACGATGCCGTAGGTGTCGTGAGGTAATTTGGCGTTGGGCAACTCACGCGCGTTGAGCTTTTCGAAATTCGTGACGCGGGGATCAGTTCGCAATTTGTGGTGCAGCTGTGCCGTGCCGACGTCGACGCAGGTCATGCTGACGACCCCGCGCTGCAAGAGGCAGTCGGTAAAACCGCCGGTCGAGGCACCGACATCTAGTCCGTGTAATCCTTCGACCGAAATTTTAAAATGTTCGAGTGCACCTTCTAATTTTTCTCCACCACGCGAAACAAATCGCGGCGGTTGATCCACCGTTAGCACCGCATCCTCAGGAAATGATTGTGAGGCTTTATTAACTACGCTGTCGGGACCCGACCGCACCTTGCCCGCCAAAATGAGCGCCTGCGCAATCGAACGCGACGGAGCTAAACCGAGCTTTAACAATAACTCGTCCGCGCGCATTCTTCCTGGCTTAGCGGCCATAAATTAATCCAAGAAACTCGTGAGCGGTGAGGTTGGCTGAGCGACTACTGAGCCCGCACCTAAGCCTGACTCACGCGCAATGCGACCGGCTTCGACGGCCATGCGAAACGCTTTAGCCATCGCAACGGGCTCGCCCGATGACGCAATGCCCGTATTCACCAACACCGCGTCAGCCCCTATTTCCAGGGCTTCCGCTGCATGTGAAGGCGCGCCGAGTCCTGCATCCACAATCACTGGCACGCGCGCTTGTTCGATGATGATGCGTAAAAAATCACGCGAGAGTAAACCGCGATTAGAGCCAATCGGTGCACCGAGCGGCATCACCGCGGCTGCGCCGACTTCTTCGAGACGCTTCGCTAATACAGGGTCCGCGTGAATATAAGGCAAGACCGTGAAACCTTTTTTTACCAACTCGCGACACGCCTCAAGCGTCTCAATCGGATCGGGCATTAAATATTTTTGGTCGGGGTGAATTTCTAATTTCAACCACGATGTGCCGAGCGCCTCGCGTGCCAACTCAGCGGCAAAAATCGCCTCCTTCGCGGTGCGCACACCCGAAGTGTTCGGTAAAATTAAATGCTTCTTCGCATCCAAGGCCGACAGAATGCCGTCGTCCTTCACGCCGAAACGCACACGCTTAATCGCGACCGTGATAATTTCCGAACCGCAGGCATCGAGCACTGTGCGCAATTGTTCAGCGGAGGCATACTTGCCCGTGCCCGTGAGTAGACGCGAGGTGAAGGTGCGATCTGCGATGCGTAAAGAGGCCATCCGACTTCTCACAATCCAAGTCTCGGCGGAATTGTCCAGCCCTCGCGAATGATGACTAAAACGAAACCGCCGCGACTAATTCACGTGCCGCCTGTTCGGGGTCGGCCGCCAGGGCAATCGCCCCACTCACCGCGATGCCATGCGCGCCCAAAGCCTTTAAATTCGGCCAATCCTGCACGGTCACGCCTCCGATGGCATAGCACGGCAAACCGCCTGCGAGTCCAATCAACTCTCTTAGCGACGACTCCGAATGCACCGGTGCGAGCTTATCCTTACTCTGAGTGAAACGCACAGGGCCAACACCCGCGTAATCCACGCGTGCGGATTGCAAGACGGCCACGTGTGCAGGGTTATTTAAGGTCACGCCCACAATCGCGTAATCACCAAGCGCAGCGCGAGCTTCGGCTGGCGAAGCATCACCAGAACCTAAGTGTACGCCGTCGGCCTCGGCGGCATGCGCAACTTTGAAAGAATCATTCACAATAAATGTCGCCCCGAAATCTTGGCACAACTCTGCGACGCTTTGTGCGGTCTTAATCCATTCCAACTCTGGAAGGTTTTTTGCCCGCAACTGAATCCAGCGCACGCCACCCTCCAGCGCCAGACGTGCCTGCTCGCGATGCGAGAGCGGCGACGCATCGAGCGTGAGAAATTGAAGCCGGGCCCGCACTGATTAATGTTTACGTTTTAACTTTCGAGCGTCCTTACCCGACCATGCCCGTTCGATCTCTAAAAAGGCGTGAACAGGATTCGGGGTCTCCCAAACCGAGCCGATAAAGGCGATGCCATCGAGACCAAGTGCACGCACTTGGGCCGCATTTTTAGCGGTGATGCCGCCCAGTCCGTAGACCGGGCAACCACCTTCGGCGCGCCAACGCTCAACAATCACTTGGAATTCGCGGGGCGTGCGTTGTGGCACGTAATCGCGCTTCGAAACCGAAGGATAAAGCGGACTCAGGAAAATGTAACGACTGCCCTTGGGTACCGATCGCATTTCGTCGTAAGAATGACACTTGCAACTCAGCGGCACCGACTTGGGCCAGCGACCAGGAATGCGATCGCCTTGATACATTTGGAAGCCGCCTAAGCGATGCTTCAAAACCAAATCTGGGTGCTCCTCTAAAACAATGCGTGCGTGAAAAACCTGTGGTACCTGTTTGAGAAAATTTTCGTAGTCTTTAATTTTCCATTCGCGTTGCGGCTGCACGTGCAGTCGACCAAGGCCGGCCTGAAAAAGTTTGTTCACGACCTTCACACTCCATGCCGTGCGACTCGGCGTGAATAACACTAAGTTATCCGGCGCCGCCACTTCGGGTTCCGCTACAAAAAGTCCTTTAATAAATTTCAGCATATAAAAATCAGCCACCTTGGGCGGCACGAATCACGAGCACCTCGGCACCTTCCTTTAAGGAATGGCTACCCCATTTACCGCGCGAAACGACCGCACCATCCACCGCAGCCGCGACCGCGGCCTCATGGGCGACGCCCATCTCCTGGAGCAGGTCCGCCAAGGTTTGAGCCTTAGTTTCCTGAGGTTGATCGTTCACAATGACACGCATGTTCGAGGCTCAAAACCTGAGCCCCTGCGGGCGGGCTGGCAAGCGGAGGTTTGAGATTGCACGGGCGTTGAAGCGGGTTTGGCTGAACCTCCATGAAGTCCCTCCCCTTGTGGATTATCGGCCTCATCGCCTGCCAGGCTTGGGCGGGCGAAACCCCTTCTCCTAATAATACCAATATGAAAGAACCCTCCACTGGCGCCGCACCCCGGGCCATCATTCACACCACGGCTGGCGATCTGACTTTAGAGTTCTGGCCCGACGTCGCTCCGCGCACGGTGGACAACTTCCTGAAACTCGCGCGCGAGAGTTTCTATAACGGCACGGCTTTTCACCGCATCATCAAAGGCTTCATGATTCAAGGCGGTTGCCCCAATTCCAAACAAGGCGCCCGCGGCATGCCTGGCACCGGCGGTCCTGGTTATCAGATCAAGGCCGAGTTCAATAATCGCTCGCACGTGAAAGGCGTCATCTCGATGGCCCGCTCACAAGATGTGAACAGCGCTGGCAGCCAATTCTTCATCTGCCACGGCGATGCCTCTTTCTTAAACAACAACTACACCGCCTTCGGTAAACTCGTCGACGGCGAGAAGGTACTCGATCAAATCGCCAACACTCCTTGCACCGGTCCCGAGCGCTCGTCGCCCACCGCCCGCATTGAAATCACCAGCGTGGAAGTGATTGGAGAAACCGCTGAGAAGTCCGCTAAAAAGTAGGGTTTTATTCTTTCTTTACACTTCAAACGCCCCTCTCAATCTAACGCTTCCCCATGAAATCCCTACGTACCCTCGCCCTTCTGCCTTTGGCTGCTGCCGCGGCACAGGCCTACACCATCGAACTCCAACTCGGTAAAAACCATCCCGATGGTTTCGCCGAAGGCTCAGTGGTCGGACTCAACATCGCCGGGCAAATCGGGCACAATGTAAGCCTCGGCTTAAACCTCACCGACAAAAAACTCGATGACGTGGACAACTGGAACAATAATGCGCCACTCTTGAGTGACAACAATGCAGCCACCGAACCTGGTGTAGTCAAAGTCCGCAATGCATCCCTTGACCTCAGTTACGAACTCAACCCTCGCGGTGCTATTCATCCCTTCATCGGCGCAGGAATTGGCTACGCTTGGCTCTCTAACACTGAAGGGGTCACCACCAGCAAGTCAGTGATGAGCGCCAGCGTCTTCGGTGGCATTCGCTTCGAACTCTCTCGCGACGTAGACATCGCTTTCAATGTTCGTAACAACCAATTAATTGGCGTGAAGAACTTTGATGGCACGACCAAGCAAACGCTTAAGAACTGGGAGTCCACCGTGGGTCTCCGCTTTAAGTTCTAAGCGCTTCACCGTCTCAACAAAAAGGCCGTCCATTAGGACGGCCTTTTTTATTTATCTTATAAAGTGCATCAAGGAGTCGGAGCCAACAGTCCGCGCTCTTTCATCCAATAGCCCAAGAGCTCGGTCCAGCGCTTAGAAGCTTCGCAGCGATCCGTCGCACCCCAACCGTGGCCACCGTTCGCCCACACATGAACCTCAGCGGTTCCGCCCAATGCTTTCAGGGTCTCGGCCAACTTCATCGAAGCCTCGGCTGGCCATTGATCATCGGCCGAGTGAGCAAAAAAAGCAGGGGGCAGGAATTTGGTTCCCGCAGGCGGAACAATGTCCGCGCGCAAGGCATCGCCGGGCTTATCGGTTTCTAAAAGGTAGGCCGGATAAACCATCACCGCAAAATCCGGGCGAGCTACTTCACCTTCAGCGGGGGCATATGCCAAGCGGGCCGCGAGGTTTCCGCCTGCCGAAAATCCGAGCACTCCGACCTTCTTGGGGTCGCCATTCCACTCTGCAGCACGGGCCCGAATCGTTTCTAAAGTTTTGCGCGCATCGAGGAGCGGGACTTGCCAAGGCATTTCGGCGCTGCGACGGGGCACGCGGTAACGCAGGACAATGGCACTGCAGCCGAGGGCGTTCAGACGCTGTGCAACCGCTGTGCCTTCATGTTCGTCTGCCAGAAAATTAAAACCGCCGCCGGGCAAAACTATGATGATGGGGGAATTGGTCTTGGCCGAAGGAAACGGCAAAAATTCCGGGACGAACACATCGGCACGGCGATTCTTTTCGTTGATAACGCCAGCGGGATTAGCATCTGGCTTCGGCGTCAGAGTTTCAGCCGGTGGTGCGGTCTCCCAAACTTTAACGGGGGGTAAGGGATCCGCGACCAAGCTGAAGGTGCTGAGTGACATCATAAGAATAACAAAACTACGTAACATGGGGATAGGTCTAAATGACGGACCTTGAGGGCTGGGGCAAGTCCGCACCGCATAAAACAAAACGGCGCACCAGGTGGTGCGCCGCAGTAACGACTGAATCAGCGTTTACTTGAAATCAACCAACTCGACTTCGAATTCGAGGACCGAATTCGGAGGGATGGGGCCTTGGCCTTGTTCGCCGTAAGCGAGGTTAGCAGGAGCGAAGAGCAGAATCTTTCCGCCCTTGCCGATTTTTTGTACGCCTTCAGTCCAAGCGGCAATCACGCCATTGAGAGGGAATTCCGTAGGCTCGTTGTTACGAGTGGTCGTGGAGTCGAAGATTTTTCCGTCGGCCAATTTGCCGGTGTAGCGACATTTCACGGTGCTCGTTGCGGTTGGCTTAGGATCCGTGCCCGCGGCGAGAATCTTGTAACGGAGTCCGGTGGAGGACTTGATGATTTCCTTATCGGCGTCGACCTTGGCTAAGAACTCTTCGTTCTTCGCGGCGAGGCGCTTGGTCTTGGCGGCGACGCGCTCGTTCAACATTTTTTCTGCGCCAGGAATAATTTCGTCGGGCTTAAAGGTTGGGCGCTCGCCCTTGAGCGAGGCACGCATGCCCGACAGCAAAGAGTCGAGTTCAGCGTCGCTTAATTCAAGCTCGTTCACGATCGATGCCCATTCGGCACGGTTAGCGAGGATGAAGCCTTGTAGGAAGAAGGCTTGTTGTTGTTGTTCGGGTGTGAGTGGTTTCACTTCGGGTGCGGGGGATAAAGGAGTAGTAGCAGCAGGAGCGGCAGCGGCCGTTGCATCAGGTTTAACTTCGTCAGCAGCATGCAACGAAGCGATGGCGAGAGCCATCACGGCCAGGGCGGGGAGTTTCATGGAAGGCGAAATGTATCCGAATCAGGCCATGCGGGGAAGCACCTTTGCGTGTTCCTGGAGAGAATTTACGGTCAACGGACGGACCCGCATGGACTGGATTCCTAAAACCGCGGCTCGAGCCGCATTCATGGTCGATGCCATGTAGACACCGCGCAAGACCGTCTCGGCTCGCATGGCGTTTTCATCCTTACGCGGCAGCATGCCAGCGGCCGTGTTCACAATCATTTGAAGCTGACCATTCTTCAACATGTCGAGCACGTTGGGTCGGGCGCCTTCGGAAATTTTGCCGAGCTTATTGACGGGAACGCCAGCGGCTTCGATCGCTTGAGCGGTGCCGCTCGTAGAATAAATCGTGAAGCCAAGTTTCGCTAAATCGCGAGCGACGGCGACGGCGCCATCTTTATCGCGATCCTTAACCGAGAGGAAAACATTTCCAGCGGTTGGCAGTGCCGGATGTGCGGCCATCTGCGCCTTCGCGTAAGCCATGCCTAAATCATCATCCACACCCATCACTTCACCGGTCGAACGCATTTCAGGTGAGAGTGCCACGGGTGCACCAGGGAAACGGCTGAAGGGGAAGACGGATTCTTTAACGGACCAATAAGGCGGACGGATTTCTTTGGTGAAGCCCAAGTCTTTGAGTTTCGCACCGAGCATGCAAAGTGAGGCTAACTTTGCGAGCGGCACGCCAATGGCCTTCGATACGAAAGGCACCGTACGCGAGGCGCGCGGATTCACTTCGAGCATGAAGACGGTGTTATCCTTAATCGCGAATTGGATATTCATCAATCCGACGACCTTCAGGCGTTTAGCCAAGTCGTGCGTGATGCGGCGCACTTCATCGATAATTGCAGGTGAAAGTGTGTGCGGAGGCAAGACCATGCCCGCGTCACCCGAGTGCACGCCCGCGTGTTCGACGTGTTCGAGCATGCCGCCGATGACGGTGGTCTCGCCATCCGAGATGGCATCGACATCGAGCTCGATGGCGTCTTCTAAGAATTTATCGAGCAAGACCGGCTTACCAGGAGCAACGTCGAAAGCTTCGCGCACGACGGACTTCAATTCTTCCATGCCATAGACGATGAACATGCCACGGCCACCGAGCACGAAGGACGGACGGAGTAAAACGGGGAACCCAATTTCTTCGGCGTACTTGTAAGCTTCTTCGGGAGAGAGCGCGGTCTTGTTAACGGGCTGACGAATCTTCAGTTCGTTGAGAATGTCCTTAAAGAGCTGGCGATCTTCCGCGAGGGCGATGCTGGATGGCGAAGTACCAACGACGGTGACGCCGTTGGCCTCAAGATCGGCCGCCAAGTTGAGCGGGGTTTGTCCGCCGAACTGCACAATCGCACCGATACATTTCTCGGTGCGGTAAATTTCTAAAATATCTTCGAGCGTGAGCGGCTCGAAATACAGACGGTCCGAAGTATCGTAGTCGGTCGAAACGGTTTCAGGATTCGAATTCACCATGACGGTTTCGTAGCCCGCGGCACGAAGTGCGTACGAAGCGTGCACGCAACAGTAGTCGAACTCGATGCCCTGGCCGATGCGGTTGGGGCCACCACCTAAAATCATCACTTTCTTTTTATCGGACGGGCGAACCTCGGATTCGTCACCGTACGAAGAATAGAAGTAAGGCGTGAACGATTCGAACTCAGCCGCACAGGTATCGACCAGACGGAAGGTGGTACGAATACCTTCTTCATTGCGCTGCTTGTAAACTTCGAGCGGCTTTAAACCCGTTGCATGTGCGATTTGGCGATCCGCAAAGCCGGCCTCCTTGGCACGACGCATGAGGTCGGTGCTGACTTTTTTACCCGCGGCTTTTAATTCTAATTCAAGATCCACGATGCCGCGTAATTGACGCAGGAACCAGGGATCAATTTTGGAAGCATCGAAAATTTGGGCTTCGGTCATGCCCGCCAACATGGCGTAGCGCAGGTAGAACGGACGCTCGGGATTCGGACGGGCTAAGCGCGCGCGGATTTCCACATGATCGCGCACCGCGTCATCGCCAAATTTTCCACCACAACCCAGACCCCAGGCACCGATTTCAAGCGAGCGCAGTGCTTTCTGGAAAGACTCTTTAAACGTGCGGCCGATGGCCATGGCCTCGCCGACCGACTTCATCGCGGAGGTCAGCGTGGTGTCGGCGCCGACGAATTTTTCGAAAGTGAAACGAGGGATCTTGGTAACGACGTAATCGATGGTCGGCTCGAAGCACGCGGGAGTCGATTTCGTGATGTCATTCTTCAGTTCATCGAGCGAATAACCGACGGCTAATTTCGCGGCGATTTTCGCAATTGGGAAACCCGTCGCTTTCGAAGCCAGTGCCGACGAACGCGACACACGTGGGTTCATTTCGATGACAATCATCCGGCCGTTAACCGGATTAACGGAGAACTGAATATTGGAGCCGCCCGTTTCGACACCGACGGCACGAATGACGGCGAACGACGCATCGCGCATCAGCTGGTATTCTTTATCGGTGAGCGTGAGTGCCGGAGCGACCGTGATGGAGTCGCCCGTGTGGACGCCCATGGGGTCAAAATTTTCAATCGAACAAATGATAACGCACTGATCCTTGTGATCGCGCATCACTTCCATTTCGTATTCCTTCCAGCCCAAGAGACATTCTTCGACTAAGACTTCGTGGACGGGTGAAGCATCCAAGCCTGCCTGCACCATCTTGTCGTATTCTTCGCGGTTGTAAGCAATGCCACCGCCCGTACCGCCGAGCGTGTACGAAGGACGAATGATGATCGGGAATTCGCCGCCGATGAGGGCCACGGTTTCGCGCGCCGCTTCGAGGGTCTTCACCACACGCGAGCGAGGCACATCGAGTCCGATGTCGAGCATCAGCTTCTTGAAAATTTCGCGATCTTCGCCGCGCTCGATGGCGTCTTCTTTCGCGCCGATGAGTTCCACGCCGTACTTGGCGAGCACGCCCGTGCGCGCGAGTTTGAGCGAGAGATTCAGCGCGGTCTGTCCACCTAAAGTCGGCAACAATGCATCGGGCTTTTCTTTCGCAATGATACGTTCAACGGATTCAACCGTGAGCGGCTCGATGTACGTAACGTCGGCCGTTTCCGAATCCGTCATGATTGTCGCCGGATTTGAATTCACTAAAATAACACGATAGCCTTCTTCACGTAAGGACTTGCAGGCTTGAGTTCCTGAATAGTCGAACTCGCAGGCTTGGCCGATGATGATCGGGCCAGAGCCAATGATGAGGATGGTGCGGATATCGGTCCTCTTAGGCATAAGTTTCGGCGGACTGTCAGCGAGCCAAGGAAGGGGGGTCAAGTGGGGACTTTACACAAATGCGGGAAGACACTTGCAGGGTCGCCCAAGGGAGGCATTCATCAAGGGGTGGACATCATAAGGATTAGCGGAATTCGGTCGTTCGGACACCATGGCGCCCTCCCCGAGGAAAAGCGTCTGGGACAGCGTTTTTCGGTGAGTGTCGACCTCGAGATCGACACCCGCCCGGCAGCCGCTGCCGATGACCTCAAACTGACCGTCGATTACGCCGAAGTCATCCGCACCGTCGAAGGCCAACTCACGGGAAGCCCTGTTTACCTTATCGAAACGCTCGCTCAACTCATCGCGGCCCGCATCCTCGGGACCTTTCCTGTGGTCAAGGCAGTGACCGTCGAAGTGCTCAAACCGTTCGCCCCAGTGGCCGCGGATTTCGAGGCAATTTCTGTTAAAATCCGCCGAGAAAGGGTTTAAAATGTCGGGTCGCCAATACCTACTCGGTTTAGGCGGCAACATCGGCGACCGGGCTCAATTTATCTCCGAAGCCATCGAGGCCATCGGTCAGCTTTCAGGTGCAAAGGTTTTGGCGATTTCCGAGGCGGTCGACTCGGACCCAGTTGGCTTTACCAATCAAGGTAACTTCTTAAACATTTGCATAGCAATAACTTACAGTGGAACTGCCCATGAGTTCCTAAGCGAAGCCCTCAAGATTGAGCATAAGCTGGGGCGCGTGCGCACTGTTAAAGACGGACCCCGGACCGTCGACATCGACATCCTATTTATAGAGGACGGTCGCGAGCACTCGGAAACCTTGACCGTCCCCCACCCCCGCTGGCGGGAGCGCGGCTTCGTCGTAATACCCCTGAGGGATTTACTTCAGTCCCCCGCCCTCGCCAAAAACCGCGCTTGGGATTTTCTCCGGGACGAGGTCGCTAACTTATCTATCGGAAGTGAAGGCCTTCGCAAATGGCAAGGCCCCACCCCCTGGATGAAGACCCTTCGCTGAACCGCTCCCGCTTCGGTCACACGCCCGCACTCTGGCTACTGCTGCCCTTATTATTGGGTGGGGCGATCGATACTGCGCACCGACCCGACATGGGTGCGCTGCTCGGCGGCGCCGCTGCAGGCCTTCTCGGATTTTGGTTTTTTTATAAAAATGAAATCGTCGGTTTATTTTTTATTTTAGTCGCGGGCACGTTGCTCGGAGCGGCGTGGCATCAGGCCGCATTATTTCCACAAACTAAAATCGAGCCGACCCGTAACTACGTCGAACTCTCCATCATCCTCACTCGCGCGTCTCCGCAACGCGACGAAACCGAATGGAGTGGCCTCGGCATGGTGACGGACAAAGGAAGTTTTTTCCGACGACGAATCGCGCTCTCGGGCAAGGGCCTCACTCCCGTTGGCAGCGGTGAATATAAAATTGGCGGCTGGCTGAATGCCATTCCCGATCAATCCAAGGGCTTTGATGCGTGGATTGCCTCGCAAGGCTGCACCTTAAAACTAAGCGGAGCAAAAGTTCTCGGCACCCTCGAAACGCCTTCGGCCTTCGCCGCCTGGTGTCAACGTACCCAGAAAAAATTAGAAGCCTGGTTGCGCACCTTGCCTTGGGATGATGCCGACGGGGGCTCCTTGCTGGCCGCGACCCTCTTGGGTCGAACCTCCCTATTGCCGGACGAAGCTAAAGCAAATTTCGCCGCCACCGGCACGCTACACCTCTTTGCGATTAGCGGACTGCACATTGCAGGCATGGCGGCGGCATTGCTTTGGTTAACGAAAAAACTTCGCCTCCCCGAAAAACCATTAGCCGTTTTGATTCTCATTTTACTTTGGCTCTACGTCCAAGTCACCGGGGCCTCGCCGTCTTCGTTGCGGGCTTGGATTATGGCTGTGTTTATCTGGGCGGGGCAAATCAGCGAACGTCGCACGCCCATTCTCCAGTCCTTATCGTTGGCGGGTGCCGTGACGTTACTGTTTCAACCTGAAGCCTGCAACGACCCCGGCTTTCAACTCAGCTACCTCGCCGTGCTGGGGATTATTTGTGCGGGGGCGCCCGCCGCTGAAATACTTTCGGTGCCTAGTTTGGCGGAGCAACTCACGCCGAAGAAAAGTTTAACGTGGCTCGCACGCTGGCACGGAAAAGCCCGACGTCTACTCATCAGCGGCCTGTGTATCTCAGCCGCTGCCACGATTGCCGGCACGCCGCTGACGTTGATATATTTTCAGAGCGCAAGCTGGGCGGGCGTCGCGGCGAACCTCATCCTCGTCCCCCTTTCCGAAGTGCCACTCATCTTGGGCATGGCCTCATTAGGCCTTTGCACCTGGGAGGGATTTTTACCGGTGGCACAATGGATCAATGGCTTCGCTGCGTTAACGCTTGATGCGATGGCCGCACTGGTAAAATTATTTACCCTCATTCCGCATTTAGTTTTCCAAGCCAGCCCACAAAGCGACCGCAGTGGCGCCTATTGCGTCGCCCTACTCGTCGGCTGTTTCCTGTTTAATGCTGATTCAAAAAGCGTCATTAAACTTTTGGGTGTTCCCGCCCTCGTTGTCTTCGGCTGGATGCTATTTTTTGTTATCTAGCAGACGTGCTCTTCTCTTGCCAGCGTTGAGCCAGAGATAAAAGTTTAAGGCATGTCACGTTGGGGGCTATTTCTATTGTGCGCCTTCACCAGCCAAGTGCACGCTGCGCCCGCTGAGTGGTCGGGCATTTATCCGAGCCTCGCTTACTTCAATCAAGAAGGGGAATGCGGCACCGGTGCCGTGGTACCATGGGCGGATCGACTCTGGGTCATCACCTACGGGCCACACCTACCGTATGGTTCGACGGATAAACTTTATGAAGTCACTCCCGCGCTGGATTTAATCGAGCGGCCCGAGAGTGTGGGCGGGACGCCGGCCAATCGAATGATTCATACTGAATCACAACAACTAGTCATCGGGCCCTACTTTATTGATACGCAACGCAATGTCCGCGCGATTTCACCCCAGCTCATGCCCGGAAGATTAACGGGGAATGCACGGCACTTAACCGACCCGACGAAAAAAATTTATTTCGCGACGATGGAGGACGGGCTTTTCGAGGTCGATGTGCAGACCTTGGCAGTAAAAGGTTTGATTAAAGAAATTAAAAACACACCAAAACCAGGGCAGACCGCGGAAGTCAGTCCGGCTTCATTACAATCAACCCTTCCCGGTTATCATGGCAAAGGATTGTACTCGGGGCAAGGCGTCGTGGTAATCGCCAATAATGGTGAAGACACGCCCGAGGCTTTAAAAAATCCCAATATCGCGAGCGGTGCCATCGGCGAATGGAATGGTAACGGCAACTGGCAACTCGTGCGACGGAATCAATTCACCGAAGTTACCGGCCCTGGCGGATTAAACGGCAACGTCCATCCCGCCACCGATCCGCTGTGGACCGTCGGCTGGGATTACCGCTCGCTCATCTTGATGGTGAAAGATGCAGGCGGCTGGCATTCCTACCGATTGCCCAAGGCTAGTCACACTTACGATGGTGCCCACGGTTGGAACACCGAGTGGCCGCGCATTCGCGATATCGGCGAAGCGGGGACACGTCTCATGACGATGCATGGGATGTTCTGGAAATTCCCCGAAACTTTTTCCGCGAAAAATTCGGCGGGCATTTCTCCGCGTTCGACTTACTTAAAAGTTATTGGCGATTTCACGCGCTGGAACGATCGCCTGGTGTTTGGCTGCGATGACACTGCGAAGTCGGAGTTTCTTAATAAGCGCGATGCCAAAGGCACCTTAGCTGGGCCCGGCCAGTCGCAATCGAATCTCTGGTTTACCTCACTCGAGACCCCCGACCGCCTCGGGCCCGCCATCGGTCGTGGCAGCGTCTGGTTAAATGAAGACGTGAAAGCATTCACACCTTCCGATCCGTTTTTATTATCGGGCTTCACGAAGCGCGCGCTACACTTGGAGCATAACGCTGTAGCGAACACCGTCTTCACTCTCGAGGTCGATCAAGCGGGCAACGATCACTGGACCACTTGGAAGGAAGTTACGCTTTCAACTGAAATGAAAAACGCGTGGGTAGAAATTCCGGCCGACCTCAAAGGCGCCTGGATGCGAATCAAAACCAATCGCGATGTCGGCTCAGTCTCGGCAACTTTTCAATACGCGAACGATGACCGCCGTCCAACCACACCCAGCTCCATCTTTAGTGGTCTATCTGCGGCCCGCGATGAAGTTTCGCAGGGGGCCTTTCTACTCACGCAGGGCGATAATCAACGCACCCTCGCCGTCTTAACGGCTCAATTAAATAACGGTCAAACCACCGTAGGCACGCTCTATAAACTCACTTCCAACATGCAATTGGTTCCGACCGATCCCGTCGCCGCCGAAAAAATTCAACAAGACACGCGCATTCCGACCGGCATTATCACGACCGACGCGGCCTCCGTTATTTTTACCGAAAATGGACAACGCTGGCGCTTACCGCGCTCGGCCGAAACCCAACAAGATAATTTAATTTCACAGAGCTCACTTCGTAAGGCGCGCGAAGTCTGCACCGAGCGCGACCTCCTCCAGGCCCATGGTACGTTTTATGAATTGCCCGCGTTGAATGCGATGGGCGCATTGCGCCTGCGACCGATTGCCACGAGCGCCTTAACCATTCATGATTACTGCTCATACCGCGGACTCTTGGTGCTGAGCGGCATCAACCTAGCCGAAGGGAAAACTAACCGTCACATTATTCGTTCGTCCGACGGAAAGGCCGCCGTCTGGGTCGGTGCAGCCGACGACCTGTGGCAGCTGGGTAAACCACGCGGTCACGGTGGACCCTGGAAAAATACTTTAGTGCAAGCCGATGAACCTTCGGACCCCTACTTGATGTCGGGCTATGATAGCAAAATACTCCGTTTGGAAAATCACTCAGCCACAGCTAACATCATCAACATGGAATGCGACGTCGCGGGCGATGGACGGTTCAGCCTCTACCAAGCCTTCACCCTCGCACCCCACCAATCTTTGGAAGTTAAATTACCCGACTGGCTGAATGCCTACTGGACGCGTTTTACCGCCAAG
>CANBWJ010000028.1 GCA_947373115.1 Opitutia bacterium
AACCCGCAAGGCACTTGATCAATTCTTCCGTGAGCAACGCATCGAACTCGAGCCTTCGATGGAGTTCGATAATATCGAAACCTTAAAACGCGCCGTAGAAGTCGATGCCGGCGTCGCGCTCGTGCCTGAAGGTACGATTCGTCAAGAAATTGAACAAGGCACCCTTGTAAAACTTCGTCTGCGCGATCGTCGCGTGGTCCGCCCTCTCGCCCTGCTTCACCGCAAAGGTCGCGTACTCACGCCAGCCATGAAGCGCTTCATGACCCTCATGCTGAATGGTCTGAACGCAAAGAAGGTAGAATTAGACTAATCAAACTCGCAAAGCCTTCTGGGTGCGCGAGACCATTGCGAAGTTAGGCAATGCTTGTGCGAAGAGAAAACCGAGTCCAAGCCATAGCAAAGACAAAGTTGGATCAACGCGCAGCATCCATCCCGCAACCAACCACCAAAGCAAAGCAGCCATAAGCGGTTCGGGCGCTCGGCGAAGTGTGGCACGCACCAAGGACCATCCTCCCATCGACGCAGCGATGATTGCGTAACATATATTCAAAGGGACCGCTGCTAAAGCGAAGTGCGCATATAATATAAAACCAAGATTGATAGTGAGACCGATAAACACTGCAGAACCGACGCGAAATTGATTTGGGAACAATATTAGCTTTGCACGGTGAGCTTGCAGGTAAAGACCGCTGGCTACGACGGCCATGGTCAAAGTCAGCGTCCATATATAGCGTAAGCCGCTAATCGGAATCGCATAGTAATCAATCGCCCACTGCGCCAACAGACATTTGGCGAGAATCACTGACCACAGCGCACCCAGCCGATCCACCACCACGGCTTCACGGTAAGCACGCTCAACAGACATCGCCAATTCGGTGTGGGACTCCGAAGGCAATGAAGTGGGTGGAGTTTCCATAGTTAAGGGTGACGATGCCAAGGTCGTCCTAAACTGCAAATCGAACCCAGTAATTATTTACCCGGTTATCGCGGCTTAATCACGTAAGCGTGCTCAACGTTACCATTCACCGCATCGGAACGCGTCACTCCAGGCACGGCCGACCGCACATATTCAACCTTGGCTTGGTCGGACTCGACAGTGACTCGTAAGTGTCCAGAGCTACCCATAATGACTCCGGTGTAACCGTAGTCCTCCGCACTCTTCGTGCCTCCACTCGGATTACTCGGCTGGGGCACTTCCTGGTAAACAATGCCGTCTAAATCTTCTTTAGCGTAAAGGTGGTCGTGCCCATGGAAAATCGCGCTCACGTGGTGCTTCACGAAGAGTGCATGCAATGGCAGCGGCCAGCCTGGCCGATGCTGGGCAAATCCGTCCGAGCCATCCGCGTTCTTGCCACCCCACTCCATGAATGGTGCAAAACGAGCACCGCCGCGCACATCATGCCCCAAGCCACCGACCAAGTGATGAATAAAAACGAAACGGAATTTCGCCTTACTCTTTTCGAGGGTCGCAGTGAGCCACCGATACTGTGCCTCGCCGAGCGTGGCCGACCATTGATCCTGACCTTTTTTTTCACGCGAATACCAAAAAGGGTCTAACACAATAAACTGTGCATTGCCCCATTCCCAGGCGTAGTAATCCTGCAGCAAGCCTGCATTGGGCTCAGGGTTAACATTACCCGTGTAAATCCCGTCGCTCTCCGGATTAGGAAAGAATTTCTTACGCATACCAACCGACCAAATAGGCATAGAGTCTGGTCCGCCCAGACGCGAACCGACTTCACCATCGTGATTCCCCAGCACCATGAAGAGCGGAACGCTGTGTGCGATGTTCCCTATATAATAACGCTGGGCAAGGTATTGAGCTTCTGCCTTCTTAAACTGACTGCCAAACTTATCCACCATCGAGGTGTCGCCAAGATCTATGAAGAAGTCGGGGCGATCCTTCGCCACGTTAGTCAACGTCTGTTGATAAAGCTTCGGGTCCGTACTCACATCCAAATGCGAATCCGCCTGGATGGCGAAAGTGAAAGCCTTTCCGGCGCCACGTTGAGTCTGAAAAGTGGCGACAGGGGCCCGCTGCTCCGCACCTGCATTCATCCGATAAACGAATTGATAGTAATACTGAGTGTTGGGTTTCAATTTACTGAGCACAAAATCCTTCGACCCCCCAGCGAGCATGGCTTGCGGCACCGTCTTTTGGTTAAGTGATTTTTCGTTTTCACCGAAAACTAGATAAGCCTCCATCGGCGACCAGCTCAGCACATTCACGGTCACGCCATCTGCCATGGGTCGACACAGCCAGACATTAAATGGATAAGCTGGCACTACCGCAGGCTCAACCGTGGCACCGCCACCTTGTCCGCCCGATTTTACACCGCGACTTTTCTTCGCATCTTCGGGACCCGCCACCATCGAGAGGGCAAAAAGCGAGAGCAGCACACCAACCCCAAGAAAGATTTTAATACGGTTGGAAATCATTTTTTAGGCTTAGATTTTTTGCCGCCACCATTACCGCCGCGGCTATCCACCGAGCGTACGCCCGCTGGGTCGTAATGGGGATTGGGTTGGGGCAACAGTCCACCTTGTTGTTTTAAATACTCGGTCAGTCGCTGTTCAAGTTCTGCCACTACTGCGGGGAGCGTTGCGGCCAAATTCTTTTTCTCGCCAATATCCGTGTTCAAATCAAACAACAGAGACTGACTCGTTTCATAGACTCGAATGAGTTTATAATTTTTATAATAAATCGCCGAGGTCGGACCCAGCTCGTCTTTATCGTAATGCGGGTAATGAATCACAAAGTCGTCGCGGGCACGGGGAAGCAACTCCGTAGACTTACCCTTTAAAACTGAGACCAAACTCACCCCTTCAATTCCTTTCGGCAACGAGGCGCTAGCCAGTCCCGCTAATTCGGCCACCGTGGGAAGCAAGTCGACGTGACTCGCCCGGAGGTGCGAGAAGGTGCCCGCTTTAATCTCTGGCCCCGAAATCAATAAAGGCACCCGCACCCCACCCTCCCAAATGGTTCCCTTACCGTTAGTCAGGATCCCATTGCTATTAGCACCCTGGGCACCGTGGTCGGCAGTATAAATAATATAGGTATTGGAGGAGACTCCGAGTGCCTTGAGCTGTGCCAAGACCTGTCCGATACTTTTATCAATTTCTTCGCAGCCAGCCGCGCGATTGAGGTTCTGCGAATTAAAATTTTCTCCTAAGCGCTTTTTCACCGCAGCGATTGTTTCGGGGGTCGCTGACTCGCCCTGGCGTCCGGGATATTGATCAATCTCAAGGTAAAAAGGTTTCTTTGCCTTCACCTGACGGGCAATAAAATCGCAACCCTTCTGAGCCGTGAGTAAGCATTGCTTTGGGTTGGGGTTTTCGACCTCGTCTGGCCCACCATTAGAATTAGCACCGTCACTCTCATCGAATCCGTGCTCGGTCGGATTCACCCGACCCAAGTGCCACTTGCCAAAATGCGCTGTGGCATAACCGCGTTTCCGTAAGAGCGTGGCCATCGTTTCAATCGCAGCGGGCAATTCGGTTGTACAGGCTGGGGCGATGACCTTGTCGCCTGAATTAAGGACCCCATCTTTTTTCCCTTCACTGACAAAAGTCATACGCAACTGAGTCGGGCTGCGTCCAGTATAGAGGGCTGCCCGCGAGGGCGTACAGCGCGGGGCCGCTGCATAGAAGTCCGAGAAACTCACACCACTCTTGCCAATACTATCTAAATTGGGGGTTTGAATATAATCACTGCGCGAACCGGCGACATTGCGATCGTCCAGCGGGATCGACAAAGAAGCCCAACCCTGGGCCTCGCCGAGAATCACCACGAAATTAGGCGGTACCTCTGCGGCTCCCAGCGAACATAGATATAAAATAAGGAATAAGGGGGTTCTCATTCTTAAGACTGAAAACCTTTAAAAGGTAAAAGTTTCTGCCGAGCGGAGTTTTTACGCCTTCCGCCAAAGTTTCAGGCGCTTAATTTCTGCGGCGACCGGAACAGGGACTTCTTTCTCCCAGCCTGGCGTGCCCTTGCTAATGCGTTCGGCCAAAGTGCGAGGCTGACAAGCCAAGGCCTGCAAGCTGGCCCCGGTAATCGGCACCAAAAAACCATTGGTGCGAAGGTGCTCGAACAAGCCAGCGACCTTGGGTCGCACTTGCACATCCGCCGCCGTAATCACTGAGTTATCTTCGATTTTATAAGTCTCCGGGAAGCACACCTGGCAGGCAACTGGATCGGCGATGAGTCGGCGCAACTGGTCACCGAGCATGGGATATACCATCACCCTCACACCTTCTTTAAAAAGCCGTCCGCAAGCTTCCAATACGCCTCCGTCGAGGTGTCGGTAGTGCTCAGGGTTAAATAAATCGACCAAGTTATTCATGCCTGCCACCAGCGTGACTTCACCATCGGTATGCAAACGGAAGTAAGCAGGCAAACGGTACCAGCCGCGGTGACGGGTGATGAGCAACGGGCGCTTCAGGGCCGCCACCAAGGCAATGCGTCCCAGCACTTCATCATGCGGACTCGTGTCTTGGCCGATGCACATCTCAAAAATGGTCACCATGTCTTTCGTCCCAAGCAGCACACGCTCCGCACACGCCAACATGTCCTCGTTGACTAACGAGACGGGTCGATACGTACCACGGGCAACCAGAATTGATTTTTTGTAAAAGAACTCACCGGCCACTGCGGGTGCGCCGTTTTCATCGAATAAAATGGCGTCGGTTAAGCCCTGACGCACTAACTCAATGAGAGCGTCTTGATTATTAAAGCCTGCAAAGGCAGGTCCGCTAAAGTGAACGAAATCAATTTCTACGCGGCCCGAGCCCACTTCGTCGACGAGTGCCTGTAAAAATTCCGCAATCGAATCGCGCGAGTGTAGGGCGGCGTGTACTAAATTCACGCCAACCATGCCCAACGCGTCTTGTTGGCGACTGACCCCACGGTCCCAGAGTCGCAAGTGCAAGATGACATCGCTCGGCGCCGAACCTGGTGTCACCTGAAAGCGCATACCCATCCAAGAGTGTCCCTGTATCTTCCCTTCCTTAGGTGTCGTGGCAACGGTATCGGCAAAAGTAAAGAAACGGGTATTGGCGCCACGCTCAGCGGCCAAGCGATCCACGAGCAAGCCGTATTCGTGATTCATCATTTGCTCCAAACGCTCACGCGAAACGTAGCGCTTAGGATGCCCGTAAATCGCATCACTCACGCGCATGTCATAGGCCGACATACTCTTGGCGACGGTGCCCGATGCCCCGCCCGCCTTAAAGAAATGTCGGACGACCTCTTGGCCCGCACCGATCTCAGCAAAGGCACCATAGACAGATTTATCGAGGTTGATGGCCAGCGCCTTACGCGCAGTGCCTGCACCCTGGTCTTGATTGAGCTCCGACATGGCCACATCCTGTAGAACCATCCGCCATAAAACCAGCGGAAAGACTCCCCTTAACTCGCTTTGTAGTGGCGAATATTCACCAAACTTTCACCCTCATCTACCTCTACCCTTTTTTTATCAATTATGAAAGAGTTTCTCAAACATATCCTGGCCTCAGCCATCGGCACATTCATCGCTGGGGCTTTGGCTGGCTTCGCCCTCTTAGTCCTTCTCGTGGCTTTAATTTCCTCGGCCAGCATGCACATCGAGAAATCGCCCGTTGCGGTGAAAACTAAGTCCATTTTGGTCATTGGCAACGGCATCATCATTAACGATGCCCCTTCGCACGGTAGCCCAAGTCTCGAGAAATTACTAGGCAACGACCATTCCACCGAAGTGGATTTATGGCGGGCGGTTGAGTCCATCAACCTTGCCGCCAAGGATCGAAACATTGTGGGCATCTTAATTGCGGGCGAAATTCAAGCGGGCTACGTTCAGCTCGGCGAGATGCGCGAGGCACTGCGCAACTACAAGAAATCTGGCAAACCCCTGATTGCCTGGCTCGAGAATGCTTCGCAGCGCGAATATTACTTAGCGAGCGTCGCCGACAAAATTTATCAACACCCCGCGGGCGAACTCGAATTCAAAGGCCTCGAGACTTATCATTTATATTTCGGCGAAACCTTGCGGAAACTTGGCGTGGGCGTGCAAGTCACGAAAGTGGGTAAATATAAATCTGCGGTTGAGCCCTACATTGGGGATAAAATGAGTGAGCCTTCGCGGGAGCAAACCGAGGCCGTCTTACGCGGGGCGTGGAAAAAGATTTTGGCCGAGGTCGGCACAGCCCGCGGGTTAACCCCGGCCACCCTGAACGGCTACGCTAACAGTGCGGGCGTTTTCCCTGCCCCCGATGCGCTCAAATTTCACCTGGTGGACGAAATCATGCAGCGCGACGAACTCATCGGCGAAATGCAAAAATTAGGAGCGAAGTCCGTTGAAAGTGAAACCTCCTTTCGCCAAGTTTCACTTTCTAGCTACGCTACCAGAGCTAAATTGCCCAGCAAGGGCGGGCGCATTGCGGTCGTCTACGCCGAGGGAGAAATTGTCGACGGCTGGGGCTCTGACAATGAAGTGGGCGGCGATCAACTCGCCCACGAACTGCGCACCTTGCGCGGCGATGATAAATTAAAAGTCGTTGTCCTCCGCATCAATAGCCCCGGTGGTTCCGCTTTTGCGAGCGACCTCATCGCGCGCGAAGTCAGCCTACTTCGCACCAAAGGCATTCCCGTCATCGTCTCCATGGGCGATGTCGCTGCGAGCGGCGGTTATTATATCGCCGCCCCCGCCAACCAAATCGTGGCCGACCCCATGACCGTCACGGGCTCTATTGGCGTCTTCGGCTTACACTTTAATTACGAAGAATTGGCCAAGAAATTCGAACTCGGGACAGACGGTGTAAAAACCTCTCGCTACTCGGACTTACTGAATAATTACCGCACCGCGACGCCCGACGAACTCAACATTGTTCAAAGTCTGGTAGATGGTGTGTACGATGATTTTTTAAAAGTCGTGAGCCAAGGTCGCAAAATGCGCAAAGATGATGTCCACGAAATTGCGCAAGGTCGAGTTTGGCTCGGCAAGGACGCCAATGGCGTTGGCTTAGTGGATCGCTTTGGCGGCTTACATGAGTCCATCCGGATTGCGCGTGAAGTGGCTAAACTCGAAGAGGCTGAAATCATCCAAATCCCCAGTCTCTATTCCGGTCGGGAAAATATTATTCAAAAGCTCATCTCTGATGATGAAAGTGACCCACCCCTCTTTGCCCGCGTCAATACTCGCGACCCTGCCGTTGCTTTCATTAAGGCTCACTTGGACCTACTTAAAAAAGTTCAGACCCTCAACGACCCGAAGGGCCTCTACCTCACATGCCCCCTGCAATTAAAGACGCGTTAAGGCTTAAGTGCAGGTTTTGACTGGGCCTTGGCTTCATTCATCCAGACCTGCAATTGTCGGATGCGTGTTTCGTCGGCAGGATGCGTCGAGAAAAATTCAGGTGGCTTCGTCGCACTTGCCGCCGAAAAGCGCTGCCAAAATAAAGGTGCGGCTTCGGGATGATAGCCTGCCCGCGACATGAAGATTAGCCCCAGGTGATCAGCCTCTGATTCGTGGGAGCGACTGAACGGCAGGAGCACGCCAAGTTGTGCACCTAGGCCGAAGCCCGTGAGCCAAGCTTGGCGCGTACGGGCGGACTGATTTTTGGTCGCCTCATCAACGGCCACCGCACCGACTTGCATCAAGAGCGCCTGCGAAATGCGTTCGCTACTGTGTTGGCTTAAAACGTGGGCAACCTCGTGCCCCAAAATAACGGCGATATCGTCGTCCGTGGAAGCGTACGGGAACATGCCCACATTAAACCCGATCTTACCACCAGGCATCGCAAAGGCGTTGGGTGATTTATCATTAATCACCGCAAACTCCCATTGATTGGCGGGCGGCAACAGGCCATGCGGATCATCACGACGCGCGGCCATGACAATCTTTAGGCCGACGCGACGAATCTGCTCAAGGCGTGGATCGTTGGGCAACTTACTCATCTTGGAGAACTCCCCTGCCGCCATCGAAGCCACCTGAGAATTACTAACCATAATTAACTGTGAGCGCCCCGTCACCGGGACGGTTTCACAGCCCGTAAGAAATACCAACGAGCCCAAAAATAACTGCAGTGAAAGCTTAAGCTTGGGCATCTTTATCCTCTGCAACCGGCGCTGCGGCGGTGTCATCGGTAGCCGCGGAGGCACCTGCTGCCGCTACGTAATAACGCTCGTAACTGGAATCGAAGTTGTCGGTATAAATAGAGGACAGACGAACGGACATGCGATTTAAGATGGCACCAAAAATGGGGACCCCCAATTCGCGCAGACGGAAAATGCATTCCTTGGCGTTACGCGTGCTAACGGCATTATACCGCACAACATAAATCACCCCATCGACATTCGGAATTAAATTCAACGCGTCGGAGACCGCACCAATCGGAGGCGAGTCAATGAAGATGCGGTCGTAGCGCGTCCGCATCTCCACGAGCATTTGAACAAACTTTTCGTGGTTAATAACCTGCGTGGGGTTACGACAACTCATACCCACAGGTAAAACATCTAAATTGGGTGCCACGTTCCGCGTGATGGCTTCATCGATGGTGGTCTCACCGTTGAACCATCGACTGATACCTGACGAACCCACCAAACCAATGGAAGGGCCGACGTTGGGCAGTCGTAAGTCAGCATCAATGATGAGCACGCGCTCACCATGCATCGCGTAGGTAAGTGCCAAGTTCGTGACTACAAAAGTTTTGCCCTCACCCGGCCGCGTGGAGGTCGCCAAGTAAACCCGACTGGCCATGGTCGCCGGGTTAACGTGCATGGAAGAGTAAATGGCACGCACTGACTCAACTGCGACCAAATCCTTATCGTGCATGGCCAAAAAGGAACGCTCTGGACCGACCGCTTGGGTGAGCTGAGGTATCGTGCCCAACAGGGGCAGCCGCAAGATTGCTTCGATGTCTTGGGGCGATTTCAAGCGGTCATCGAACATGCCCAGCATGACAATAATCGTGATACCAAAAACGAGACCGAGACCAACCCCGGCGGTGGCGTTGATGGTGTAATTTTTGTTGGTCGGACGATCAGGCACATACGGTGCATCGAGTAATTTGATTGAGGTACTCGTTCCCGTCGTCGATGAACGCAATTTAGCTTCTTCAAAGTTCTGCTTCTGCCGGGCCAGAAAATCTTCCTGGCCACGGATATCTTTGTCTAGGCGCTCTAAATCGCTATTCGCCGCCTGCATCCGAGACACCTCTTCTTCCTTACGCTCTAAATTGGCGACCACCGCATCATAACTGGCATGAGCCTGCTTAATGGCCGACTGAAGGCGGTTTACCGAATTGGTGACAGCAATTTCTAATTCTTTCTCCGTTTGTTGCAACTGTTCGCGCGTGCCAATCAACGTCGGGTGCTCATCGGTGTATTTTTTCTCCATCGTCTTCACCATCACGCGTAAATCGGCTAGGCGTGCACCCAGACTGGAAACGCGGTCATCTTGCCGGACCTGGGCGACATCAAAAAGGTTTTTGCCTGATGTTTTACACTCCAAAACCTGACGCCAAACGATCTCTAACTCATCGATTGCCTTGCGTGCATCTTCTCGGCCGCGCACCAGCGAAGCCCGCTCGGCGGTCAAAGTATTGGTGTCCCTAGCGATGGAAATTAATTTCTGGGTTTTGATGAGTTCGTTGCGGTTGTCGTACAACTTACGAATGCGCTCCTCGATGGCGTCGATATCAATCCGGTACTTCTCCACCAGGGGGTTGGTAATCGTGAGTCGTTCGTCTTCACTGTTTTTCTGAATCGCCTTACAGAACATCGTTGTGATTTGACGGGCCAATTCTCGATTGGGGTGAGTAAACTCAACCGAAACCACCAAGGTTGAACGCTGCGGATTGATTGCACGTTGCTTGCCGAAAACTTCTTGCTCGGAAAGCGGGCCTGAAAAAATATTTCCCCCTTGGTAAGGAGTGAGCACTTCTTTCTTTTCCGCGCTGGTGAGTTGCCGTGAAACCGCCTCGATAATCGCACTGCTGCGCATCGATTCAATCGCGGTAAGGTAATCCTCTGAACTAACGATACTGAAATTACTTTCGGCCGAGGTCGAGGCGTTGGAAATATTCGGGGCGAGACGAAACACTCGTAAACGAGCGACGGCCCGATACTCGGGCATGATGTTATAGGTATAAATTAAGGATGCCGTGGTAAACACGACCAACGATAAGACCAGCCACCAGATACGCTCGCGGAGCATATTGATGTAGTTGGAAATCGATAAAGTTTTTTCCGGGGCATCGCCAGCACCGTAGCCACCTTGACCGTACCCCCCGTAGCCGCCGTAGCCGCCTTTGCTGTAATTTCCATAACCACCATAACCGCCGTAGTTACCATAACTGCCATACCCACCCTTACCGTAACCACCATAACCGCCGTAATTACCATAACCCCTACCGTAATTACCGTAGGAACCGTAACCACTTTGCGATTTTTTACCGCCAGAACCAGCGGGAGGAGGAGAAGGGGCGTCGCTCATAAATTAGAACCGACTGTCGTCAACGTAGACGGCGTCTTCATCTTGCAAGACGAAGTCAGCCTCTTCTCCGCTGTCGATGAGGGAGACGTCTTTGGTGATTAATTCAAGCTTGCCGTCAATCATACGCTTGATTGCGACATTGGAGCGACGGCCGCGGGGAAGAATGCCACCTGCCATCGAAAGCGCCTTGCCCAAGGTGAGGCTTTCCTCTGGAGGAATGGCAAGTGGGCCAGGGCGGCCGACAAAACCCGACATGTAAACGCGACGCTCAGCGTAAGCCGTAATGGTAATCACGGTCTGCGGCTCTTTAAAATAGCGCCGGAAACGCTTATTCAGTTCCTCCTGTGCATCCGTGATTGTCATCCCCGCAACGGGAACGAGTTGCTTCAGAAAAGGGACGTCAATGGTGCCATCCGGGTTAATGCGACGTTCCACGGCGGTGTCAGCTTCGTTAATCACGCCAACACGGATAAAATCACGCGCGCGCAACGTGTATGAGTTGGGACGCTTACCTTCCGTCGCCACCGTTGCCACGGGAGCGACAGTCTCCGTCGCAGAAAGCGTTGAAATTAAAAAAACCGCAATTAGCCCAAGCATCACCGCTTTAGCCCAATCGCAGGGTGAAAGGAGAATAGATGGAAGGCGGACAGACGACATATTGCGCAAGGAACCAAGCACGCCGCTTAGTATCGGAATGAGGCCTGAATCACCAAGCTGTTCGTCTGGTAGCTAGTTGCACCGATACTGGTTTTTAAGCTATCCAGCACCGCACTGAAATTTAAGTGACTGTTATAATTATAAACCGCCTCGAGGTTGTAATCCATTGTTGTGATAACGGAGGGATCCACCACGACATCGGTCTTGTTGAGGTGTAAATTAAGGACGAGGGTATCGGTCGCTGAGTAACTAATCGTGTAACCGTATGTCTTACTATCACTGTCAGCCCCATTGGGAGTAGGAGCGGTGGATCGTCCAACGCTAATGCTGTGCTCAATGAGGTCGGTTAATTGATGTTTTAAATCAAAATTATAAGACAACCCAGTGAGCTTGCTGTTGGATTTGTCGAACTTCGTGGCGGTTGAAGAAGAGAAACCAAACCGCGTGTTTAAACTCAGCTTTCCTGAGCGCGTTAACCTACCGGTGGCCGTGAAACCGTAAAAATCTTTGACGGACTTAATTACATCACTGTTCGCAGACGGCCGAGAGGTGGTGGCTGGCCCATCCTGAATTGATTCGTAATAAAACGCAGGCGAAAAATCGTTCTGGTCGTGCGTATAACTCAAGCCGTAGGTAATCAAATCACCTGGGGGCAGATAAGTGAGGACGAGCTCAATAGACTTAGTGTTAATCTCACTGAGCTTGTTGGTGTTATACGTATCAACGTATGCAGGCGCAGGAGGGGTATAGTAAGTCCGGATTTTAGTCGGGTTGAGGTAGCGGTTATACTTATTAGCAATAATTAGATTGGCACTGGTTTTTTCGGTCAGACGGTAGTCTGTCTTAATGCTGTGATTGTAATTAGCCTGACGAACTAAGGTTTCTCCGATGGAATTACCATCAATACCCAATTGCGTAAGATTGTCATTACGCGCCGATTCGGAGTAATCAGATTTCAGCGTAAACTTTAACGGGCCACCCTGATCGATAAAGACGGTACCGCTAATTGTATCCTGATAATTATTCAGGCGCGAGAGGTTGTTGCCTCCATAATAATTGATTTGGGCGCGCTTTAAACTAGCGATCACAAAAAGCGGCGAGTCTTTGCCGTATTCCAAGGTAAAACCCGGCGTCACGTTAACCGTGGTTCCGGAAACTTTATTTTCGGAAGAAAAGAGGTTATCGTTGAGGCTAAGCGAAGCCGAAGCGTCGAAAAAGATGTCCGTGTCGTCCCCGATCTGAATCAGCGGAGAGGTGGGCCAAAACTTTGCAGCCTGCAAGGTGCTCGATGTGGTCAGTAAAGCTGCCGCTAAAAGAAATTTCGTGTGGAGCGAGCGCATTGAATTTAGCATATAAATTAACTCCATTCTTTTGCTTCCATCAACCTCCAAAGACGGATCAAAAACATAAACGCCATAAGGGTCAGGACCCTTATGGCGTTTTTAAATAACTGATAAACAGCTACTTATAGAACTGCTTCACCCTGCCCTACTGAGTCGGAGCAACCCGGATGCGACGGTAGATAGGGAGTCCAGTGCCCGCAGGAACCAGGTGACCCATGATAACGTTCTCCTTGAATCCGGTCAGCGGATCGCGACGGGCCATAGTGGCGGCGTCGGTCAGCACGCGAGTGGTTTCTTGGAAGGATGCAGCAGAGATGAAGGACTCGGTTTCGAGGGATGCCTTGGTGATACCCAAGAGAATGGGCTCATATTCAGCAATCTGGCCGCCGCGCTCGTGGATGGAGCGATTGACTTCAGCAAGGATGCTGCGGTCAACGTGCTCTCCCCACAAGTAATCGGAGTCACCTGGCTCGCTGATGCGTACCTTGCGGAGCATGCGCGAGACGATGATTTCGATGTGCTTGTCGTTAATGACAACACCCTGTGATCGGTAAACCTTTTGAATTTCAGTGATGAGGTAATCCTGTACGCGAGACTGACCCAGAATATCGAGGATGTCGTGTGGATCCACGGCACCTTCGGTGAGGGCTTGGCCTTGCTTCACCTTCTCGCCGGCAGCGACGACGATGTGCTTACCATGAGGAATGAGGTGCTCTTCTTCGCGGCCAATGGAGTCTTTGATGACCAATCGTTTCTTGCCGCGAATGGAGGGTTGGAATTCAACTTCGCCATCGATCTTCGCAATCTCGGCGGCGTCCTTTGGAGGACGGGCTTCGAAAAGCTCGGAAATACGAGGTAAACCAGCGGTAATATCCTGTGTCTTCGCTGCTTGGCGAGGAATCTTGGCGAGGATACTGCCACGGCTAACGTTATCGCCTTCGTCGACTTCAACGCGGGCACCCGCAGGAATGGAGAACGTACCCAGGTTTTCACCCTTCTCGTTCACAATCTGGATCTGTGGATTTTGTTCGTCGGAGTGTTCGATGACGTACTTGAAGAAGCTGTTATTCGAGGGGTCGCGCTCTTCGGTGTAAGTCACACCCGAAATCATATCGAGGAGACGAATACGTCCAGAGTCGTTCGACAGAATCGAGGTGAAGTTAGGATCCCATGCAGCGATGAGCTCATCCTTCTTCACGCTCTTACCGTCCTTCACGCTGATAACGGTACCCGCTAAGATGCGGTACTCTTCAAGCGATTGATCGGCGTCATTCAAGATGCGGATGTAGCCCGTACCGTTAACGGCGACGGAAACCTTCGCATCGAGTTCAACGGTATTGAGGTCAACGAAGACCGCACGACCGTTGTTCTTGGCCTTAATTTCAGGGGACTTCAACTGCGCGACGCCACCAATGTGGAACGTACGCATCGTCAACTGAGTACCAGGCTCACCGATAGATTGAGCAGCGATGATACCGACGGCGGTACCACGCTCCACAATGCGTCCAGTGGAAGGATCCAAGCCGTAAGACTTCGGCGGAATTGCGTTCACCAACATGTGCGTGAGTGGCGATAAAACCTTCACGCGGTCGATGCCGGCTTTTTCAATTTGTTTAGCAGACTCCTCGGTAATCAGTTCGCCTGAGCGCACGATGATTTCCGAAGGGTTCAGAGGATTTGCGACGTCGTCTGAAGGACAACGTCCGACGATACGATCGGCCAGAGGCACGAGGATTTCGTCACCATCATAGATGGTCGATTTCCAAACGCCGTTCGGCATGCGCACCGCGACGCGGTCAACACCTGCGTCACGAAGTTTAGCTACCACTTCTTCAGTGAGTGAAGTCTCGGCCTTAGCCAAGGGCTTCGCGGCACCCGAAGGGTTGGCGACATCCAAGGAAAGGTGACGGCCGATAGCGGCATCACCCAGCGTGATGACTTCCGTACCAGAAGTTAGGTTATGGTCGTCGGTGACGATCACGTCCATGGCCACGTCGCAAAGCTTACGGGTCATGTAACCCGCGTCAGCCGTCTTCAACGCCGTATCGGACAGACCCTTACGGGCACCGTGCGTCGAGATGAAGTATTCCAGAACGGAAAGACCTTCACGGAAGGAGGAGAGAATCGGGCGTTCAATGATTTCGCCCGAAGGCTTAGCCATCAGACCACGTGCACCGCAAAGCTGCTTAACCTGTGCCTTATTACCACGGGCACCGGAATCCATCATCGCGTAAACGGGATTGATGATCATACGGTGACTGTGTCGAGGGTCGCCCTTACGGACGCCAGCGACCCGAGCCGACTCGGAGAGAGTATTGTAAACCGATTGTGCAATCGTGTTCGTCGCGGCAGACCAGGTATCAACCACTTTATTACGACGTTCGTCGTTGGTGATGGTACCCGATTCGTTTTGACGCTGGAATTCACGCACCTTGATGGTGGCTTCTTTCACGACGCCGTCTTTTTCCTTCGGATAAATCATGTCGCTCACGCCGATCGAAATACCGGCACGCGTCGCAACGCGGAAGCCGGTGTCCTTCAAGGCATCAAGCACAGGAATCGAAGCTTCCTTACCGACGCTCTTGTACGTCTTTAAGATGAGGTCTCCGAGCTGACCCTTCTTCACGGTTTCATTGAAGAAGCCGAGTTCAGAGGGCCAGATAGTATTGAAGATAATACGGCCAACGGTGGTAACAATCGTGCGGGCATTCTTATCGCCGTGGACGGTGTCGCGACCGAGATCGGGATTAGCGTAGCGCACCCAATCGTGGAAGTGTAGCGCACCTTCAGCTTCGGCGTAATTGGCTTCGTCGACCGAACCAATGACCGGCAAGTGCTGTTCACTGGTGGGCTTGTTCGAAGGCTCGAGCGTCAGGTAATACGCACCCAAAACAATATCTTGGGAAGGTGTTAAAATCGGCTTACCGCTGGAAGGTGAGAAGATGTTGTTCGTCGACATCATCAGGAGCTTACACTCCATGATGGCTTCGAGCGAAAGTGGAACGTGTACGGCCATTTGGTCACCGTCGAAGTCAGCATTGTATGCCGTACAAACGAGTGGGTGCAGACGGATCGCATCACCTTCAATCAATACGGGCTCGAAAGCCTGGATCGAAAGACGGTGCAGCGTAGGCGCACGATTAAGGAAGACGGGGTGACCCTTGG
This sequence comes from Opitutia bacterium, assembly GCA_947373115.1. Classification (GTDB taxonomy): domain Bacteria; phylum Verrucomicrobiota; class Verrucomicrobiia; order Opitutales; family UBA953; genus UBA953. The sequence goes on from CANBWJ010000028.1 coordinate 15,638, forward strand.
TCACTTCTTCTAAGATATCCCAAACTTCAGGTTTCTTTTGTTCGATGTGCTTACGGGCACCACGAACGGTATGAGCGAAACCAAGGTCCTTGAGGCGACGGATGATGAAAGGCTCAAAGAGCACGAGTGCCATTTTCTTAGGCAGACCGCACTGATTGAGTTTCAATTCAGGACCGATGACGATGACGGAACGACCGGAGTAATCGACGCGCTTACCGAGAAGATTTTGGCGGAAACGACCATGCTTACCCTTCAGCATGTCACTGATGGATTTGAGCTGACGATCGCGATCCTTCACAGGCTTACCGTGACGGCCGTTGTCGAGCAACGCATCCACCGCTTCTTGGAGCA
>CANBWJ010000029.1 GCA_947373115.1 Opitutia bacterium
CAGCACTACGATATCGTACTCAACGGCGTGGAGCTCGGCGGTGGTTCGATTCGTATTCACAATCCTGCGATTCAAAAGCGTGTCTTCGAAGATATCCTAAAAATTCCTCAAGACGTCGTGGAAAGTCGCTTCGGCTACATGCTCAAAGCTTTCTCGTTCGGCGCGCCTCCTCACGGCGGTATTGCCCTTGGCTTTGACCGCGTCGTCGCCATGTTGGCCGGTCGCAGTTCGATTCGCGACATCGTCGCCTTCCCGAAGACTCAAAGCGGACAAGACTTAATGGCGCAGAGCCCCAGTGCGGTTACGCCCAAGCAATTGCGTGACCTCCGCATTCGCGTCGTCGACGAAGAGCCCAAGCCCAAGGCTTAAGCGCTACGCTTCTTACCGAGCTGGATTCTCATGCCGTCGTAACAAAGTCCGACGGTGGGAAATTCTGTAGCCAGAGACTTCGTGTACGCGTCGTAATCAATCTGGTAAGTCATATGCGTAATATAAGCCTGCTTGGCCTCCATCTTCACTGCCATTTCACAGGCCTTACCAATAGTCATGTGCGTGGGGTGAAAAGTCGGACGAAGCCCATCTAAAATCGCGACATCGCAGCCATGCGCCAACTCCAAGGCATCGCGCGGCACAGTCTTGCAATCGGTGTAATAAGCAAAACGGGCACCGGTTGAGGGCTCTTCAAAAACTAAACCCAATGTCGGCTCCGCACCATGTGGTAAAACGACTGCGTGCACGATACCGCCACCGGGAAGGGTCAATTTCTTCGGCATCAGAAATAAATCGAGGGCGATATACCCCGGAGACGCCGCCTCACCAATCGCATAAGGATAAATGGCGCTGACGCGACGCACACCGTTCTCGGTCGTGTACACGGGAATCGCCTGACCACCGTTGTTAGTGCAAAACTGACGCAGGTCATCCATCCCGAGTACGTGGTCGGCGTGACCGTGGGTCAGAATAAATGAATCCACCTCTTGGATGTTATTGTGGAGGCACTGCAGACGAAACTCGGGTGCGGCATCGACTTGGACGTGGTGCCCTTCGATCACGACGTGCACGCTCGTACGTGTGCGCCAATTGCGCGGGTTACTTAAGTCTAGCCCCAGATTGTCATGCGCCACCAAGGGGACCCCCTGGGAAGTGCCACAGCCCATGACAATGATTTCCATGGGGCAGACGGTGGAGGAGGAAAGCCCAAGGGCAACCCATTCCTGCAATTGAATACTGTCTATCCTAAATTAAAATCACAGCCAATCTGGCGGTTGCCATTCCAATGGGAAAGACCGCCTAAATGTGCACAGGGCACATTGTGAATTAAGGTACATTTAGTGAAATATTCAACAAACTCCGCATCGCACCTCGAAGCGTTCCGCGATGAAGAGTAAAAAACCTTTTTTCGATAAAGTTGAAAATAGCCATAAACGTTATTTTTATGTTCGTATAACTTATAATTTTTTAAGCTTAAGAAATCAGACATAGTCTCGAAATCCATTCGATCATTAAGACCATAAATAGCCTCTACGTTTAGTTGACTGATCGCCTCATTTAAAAATCTACTAAAAATAGGCGGCAGGCAAATATCAGAGTCAAGTAACAGGTACCAATCATCAGGAAATTTTTCGTACGTGTAGGCTTGAGCATGACAGATGGCGCCACCTTTATCGAAAACGCGCATCTGATTCTGGAAGTCCCAGTATAAGATAGTAACTTCGGGCTTATCAGAGAGGAATTTAATGGTCGCACTATCCTCCTTAGCGGTGACGAATACCCAATGTTTAAAGAAGGCCTTATTGTTGCTATAAACAATAGGTAGAAGGTCCGAATAATTAGTGGATACGGTGATAGCAATCATGCGTAAATGATTACCCCCTTTTTTGTAGCAACCGCAGGGTTGGGTCGAATTCTGTGTATTACAATTGCAACGTAAAATTATAACAATCTCGTACATAGCGACTCGCGTGAACACCACTTTAACCTAATATAATAAAGGTAAAATTGCTTTTCCACCTCTCGTCTTGCCTGTACGACGGGTCTCTGTTCATCTCAAACTTCCGTGTTTAATAGCCTCTCCGAAAAACTCACCAAAGCCCTCCGCGAGCTCCGAGGGCTCTCGAAGCTTTCCGAAGAAAACATCGCCCCTGCCCTTGCCGAGGTTCAAGTGGCACTGACATCGGCTGATGTTAATTTACAGGTCGCCAAAGATTTTACTGAACGCGTCAAAGCCACCTGCCTAGGCACCGCGGTGGTCGACGCTGTCTCCCCTGGCCAGATGGCAGTCAAAGTCGTCTCCGATGAGTTAACCAAGCTCTTGGGCGAAGGTGAACGTGCCCTCGATCCACGCCGCCCGTTGCGCGTCTTACTGGTCGGCCTGCAAGGCTCAGGTAAAACCACGAGTGCTGCCAAACTCGCTAAGCACCTCGTTAAAAAAGAAGGCATCCGCAAGCCCAGCCTGATTGCGGCCGACTTACGCCGTCCTGCGGCCATCGACCAATTAGAAACTTTAGCTAAACAAGAAGGCTTTGATTTTCGGGCGGATCGTGCGGCCACTGACGTCGCTGCCATGGTCACTAAGTTAACACAAGAAGCCGAAAGCAGCGGCTCCGACCTAATCATCGTCGACACCGCCGGCCGCCTCCAAATCGACGCCGATTTAATGTCGGAAGTCGCCAAGGTCCGGGCACAATTTGCCCCTCACGAAATCTTCCTCGTCGCTGACGCTGCCCTCGGACAACAAGCCGTTGATGTGGCGGCTCAATTTAACGCCACTACCCCGCTCACCGGAATAATTTTAACCAAACTCGATGGCGATGCGCGCGGCGGTGCCGCCCTATCAATGAAGACGGTGACGGGCGTGCCCATTCGCTATGTGGGTACGGGCGAAAAATCTTCCGACTTCGACACCTTCTACCCCGAGCGCATGGCGCAACGTATTCTGGGTATGGGCGATGTGGTTTCGCTCGTGGAAAAAGCCAAAGAAGTGGTCGACCAGAAAGAAGCCGAACGCTTGGCCGAGAAGATGCGGAAGTCGGACTTCGATTTGGAAGATTTCTTGGCGCAGATGGGCCAGATGAAGAAGATGGGGCCGCTCGGAGATATCATGAAAATGATGCCTGGCATGGGCAACGTACAGGTCGGCGCCCGTGAAGAAAAAATGCTCGGCAAAACCGAAGCCATTATTCTTTCGATGACGTTAAAGGAACGTCGCAAGCCCGATATTCTCAACGGTTCGCGTCGAGCCCGCATCGCCAAGGGATCGGGCACACAAGTCAGCGATGTGAATGCCTTGATTAAACAGTTTTCGCAGATGCGTGACATGATGCGCATGATGAAGGGCGGAAAAGGTAAAGAGATGATGCGTCGCCTCGGACAAATGGGTGGCGGACGCGGAGGTTTTCCTGGCGGTTTCCCGGGCGGCTTTCGCTAAAGCTCGATGAGTGCCATGATTCCTTTCGACCCCGCCCTGCTCGCTCGCCGTGGCTGGATTTTTGATTGCGACGGCACGCTCGCCGCGACCATGCGCATCCACCACCGCACCTGGACACATATTATCAGCAAGCAGATTGGGAAACCGTTTGAATTTCCTTGGGATTTATTTTGTTCGATGGGCGGAATCTCGGCGCACGATACCTGTGCCAGGCTGAAACAGCTTTACGGCATCGATCTCGATGTCCCCCTGCTGCTGGCTGACGGACATGATTATTTAGAAATTCATCTAGCCAAAGACGTACGACCTAATCCTGGCGTCATCGCCGTGGTTCATCACGTGAAAACACTCGGACACCGCACCGCCGTCGCTTCGGCGGGACGAAAGAGTCACGTACATACCACGCTTAATACCATTAATATCATGCACCTCTTCGATGCGGTCATTACCGCCGAAGATGCGAAGCGCTCGAAGCCTCACCCCGATCTGTTTTTAGCGGCCGCCGACCGTATCGGCATCGCTCCCGCCGATTGCGTGGTGATCGAAGACAGTCCACGCGGCAAAGAAGCCGCCGACGCCGCTGGCATGGCGTGTATCATGGTGGAGCCAGCGTAAGTAAAACCACTGAAGTGCAAAGGTGGAAAGGTGCAAAAGTGCAAAATGCGTTAGCAATAATGAGGTATCGTTAGGTATACCCGCACACAGGTTTCACCTTTGCACATTTACACTGGAGCGTAGCTCCGTTTGCACTTTTGCAAATGGCCGCTAGTTGTTACTTCTTCAACTTCGCACAGAAGCGTGCCAAACGTTCCAAGCCCTTTGCAATTGTTTCGTCGGAGGTGGCGTAGCTGAGGCGAATGTAACCTTCGGAACCGAAGGCGGAGCCTGGCACCACGGCCATGAGTTCTTCTTCGAGTAAACGGTCAGCGAATTGAGCAGAGGTCAGACCAAAGGCTTTGATATTAGGGAAAAGATAGAAGGCGCCTTGGGAGCGATAACAAGTGAGTCCGGGAATCGCGTTCAATCCTGCGAGGAGGTTTTGACGGCGACGGTCAAAAGCTTTGCACATCTCGGCCAAGGAGGCCTTCGCTTTGTCAGGGTGTTGGTGAACCGCCAACGCACCAAATTGCGCGAAGGTCGTGGCATTGGAGGAAATTTGGCTCTGCAAATCGGCGACGGCAGCGGCCAATGGCTTGTCGCTGGCTACGAGCGTACCTAAGCGCCAGCCAGTCATTGAATAACTCTTGGCGTAGCCAGAAACCGTAATGGTCAGTCGAGCCGCCTCAGGCGAGAAGGTCGCTGGGCTGCAGGTGGTTTGACCGTCATACACGAGGTTCTCGTAAATTTCGTCGGACAGAATCCAAACATTGGCCTTCACGCAGATGGCGACCAGCGCTTCGAGTTCGGCACGCGTGTAAACGGCACCCGTGGGGTTTGAAGGGCTGTTAATGACCACCATGCGGGTCTTAGGGGTCAGCGCTGCGGTCAACTGCTCAGGCGTCACCTTGAAACCAGTAACGTCTTCGGCGTTAATAAATTTAGGAACACCACCGGCGAGCTTCACCATTTCGGGATAGCTTACCCAGAAAGGTGCAGGGATAACCACTTCGTCGCCGGGGCTGATCGTGGCCAGGATGGCGAGGTAGCAGGACATCTTGCCTCCTGGGCTGACAACCACATTGGCGTCGGCAATACCCGTGAAGCCACGGCGGGTGTAGTCTTCGGCAATGGCCTTACGGAGTGCAGGAATGCCCGGCGTGGGGGCGTACTTGGTCTGTCCGTCGGCGAGTGCCTTGGCACAGGCGTCTTTTACAAATTGAGGGGTATCGAAATCGGGCTCACCGACGCCAAAGCCACAGACATCTTTACCGGCAGCCTTTAAGGCCTTGGCCTTGGCATCAACCGCGAGAGTTGGTGAAGGGGCGACGTTGCGTGCCCAAGCAGAAAGTGAAGCGGGTTGTGTCATGGCGTGAATGCAGGCAAAGCAAAGGGAACGGACCTAGATGGCAAGAAAAGACAGGGGCGAGGCCTAATCCGTTGCCCTACGCCCTTCCTCACAGCCTCTTAAATGTCGATGACGTCAGAACCGTCCGACTTCTTAGCGGGACCGCCCGAAGGCCCCTTTGGCCCCATGGCCACAAAACTGGCCGAGGCATTCATCGAGATGAGGTAAGCACTGACCGAGATGGTCAGGGTCGCCAGGGCCCAACTGACCAAAGCAATACCGAGCAACTTACAGCTGAGGTAGAGCACGATGCTATTGGCCAGGAAAAGCACGACATACTGGGCGATGAAATTGAAAACCGTTTTAGAAAGGCCCAGGGAGATAATAAAGGGCAACGAAAACAGCAGGAGGAAAACCTGCAGAAGGGGGCGGATGATGACATTGAAAAAACCGAGTAATAACACCAGCCACACCACGTCCCAATTACTTGAAAGCACAAGGTAGCCCAAACGATGAGCGATTAAGATCGAAATCGGTAACGCAAAAAGACGCAGGAGTGCAAAGAGGCAGCCCAATAAAAGCATGCCCTTTGCTACCCAGAATTACCCGCAGGGTAAAGTTTTAACCTTAACGGGCGTGACGAATATCTTCACCCGAAAGAATGAAGATTACCTGCTCGGAGATATTCTTGGAGTGATCGCCGATACGCTCCAAGGCCTTTGAGATAAAGATCAGCTCCACGTGGGAAGCTGAAACCTTCGTCGCATCGCCCACACTGCCAAAGAGGGAATCGTAATTCTTGCGATTTAAAGCGTCAATTTCAGCGTCTCGGTCCAAAACCAAGCGCGCTTTATTGATGTCTCCCTCGATGAAGCCATCGAGCGCCAAACGCAGGACTTCGCAAGTGATGACGCCTTCTTGAGGCACGTGTAAGAGGTCCTTAAGTGGACCACGTTCAGAAATCACCATGGCACGTTTGGCGATTACGGAAGCCTCATCCGCAATGCGCTCGAGGTCATGACCGATATCGCGAGCCGCCAAGAGTAGACGCACGTCGCTACCCATTGGACCGAAGAGCGTGAGGTAGCGCATGATTTCACGGTCCACGCGTTTTTCTAATTCATCGACGCGGTCATCCATGCCCCTCACCTGGAGCGCCAAAGCATCGTCGCCCTGCTCCACCGCGCGTAGCGCCAAGCGGGTCATGTCGAGCGAGCGCTCGCCCATCAAAATTAAGTCGTCGCGCAGCTGGCGGAGTTCGTCGTGGAAGAATCGTTGCATGTTAGTTTTGATTTAAAAGGGATTAAGGCTCAGCCGAAACGGCCAGAGATGTAGGCCTCGGTTTGGGCCTGGCTCGGATTCATGAAGATTTTCTCCGTTGTGTCATACTCAATCAGCTTACCTAGGTAGAAAAATGCGGTGTGGTCAGAAACTCGAGCCGCTTGTTGCATGGAGTGTGTGACGATGACGATGGTGAATTGGGCTTTGAGCTCATGGATGAGCTCCTCAATTTTGCCCGTCGCAATCGGATCAAGTGCCGAGCAGGGCTCATCCATTAATAAAATTTCGGGGCGATTGGCAATGGCACGCGCAATGCAAAGACGCTGCATCTGGCCGCCGGACAGGCCCAAGGCACTGTCGTTCAAGCGGTCTTTCACTTCATCCCAGAGGGCAGCTTTGCGTAATGAAGTCTCGCAGGCCTCATCTAAGAGCGCCCGATCGGTGACGCCCATGATGCGCAAAGCGTAGACGACATTGTCATAAATGGACTTCGGGAAAGGATTGGATTTTTGGAAAACCATGCCCACCCGGCGGCGGAGCGAAATAACCTCGATCCCCGGATCGTAAATCGAACGGCCGGCAATCTGAATGTCACCTTCATGACGAATACCGTCTACCAAGTCATTCATGCGGTTGAGGTTTCTGAGCAACGTTGACTTTCCACAACCCGATGGACCAATAAATGCAACGACGCGACGTTCAGGTACATCGAGCGAAATCGCATCGAGGGCTTTTTTGGCACCATACCAGAAGCCATAGTCCTGAATGCGAATATAGTCTTTGCGCCCCTCACTTTCCGTGGCGGGCTGAACTTTAATTCGGGAGGCTGAAGGGTTCATGGTAGGAGACATGGTGGATTTTAGAATGAGGCGCCTTTATAGCGAGCACGTAGGCGATTGCGAATCGTGATGGCACCCAAATTTAGGCATACCACTAAGACAATCAGCAGTAAGGTCGTGGCAAAAACCATCGGGCGGGCAGCGTCGGAGTCAGGAGACTGGAAGCCCAAATCATAAATATGAAAACCAAGGTGCATGAACTTACGATCGAAGTGCAAGAAAGGCTCCACCATGTCGACCGGCAGCGTGGGGGCGAGCTTGACGACGCCCACAAGCATGAGTGGCGCCACTTCTCCTGCTCCGCGGGCCATCGCTAAAATAACGCCCGTAAGAATGCCAGGGGCGGAGGCGGGTAAAAGAATATCGCGAATGGTTTGCCACTTCGAAGCCCCGGCGGCGAGCGACGCTTCGCGCATGCCACGTGGCACCGCCGATAAGGCTTCTTCGGTAGCCACAATGACAACAGGGAGCGTCATTAACGCCAAGGTCAACGAACACCACAACAAGCCTCCCGTACCAAACACCGGCGTGTTATTGTTATACTTCAATTGATCCGAGAAGAAAAGTTGGTCGATGGAACCGCCCAAAACATAAACAAAGAAACCTAAGCCGAAGACGCCGAACACAATCGAAGGGACGCCGGCGAGGTTGTTGACGCTGATACGAACCATGCGAAGCACCACCCCATCTTTGGCGTATTCCCGCAGGTAGATGGCAGCAATGACACCAAATGGCGTGACCATTAGACTCATGAACACGGTCATCACCAAGGTTCCAAAGATGGCAGGCATCAAACCACCTTCGGTATTCGCCTCACGCGGTTCATCAAAAAGGAATTCACGAAGTCGACTGAAAAACAAGCTGACGCGATCCCAGACCGACATGTCATTGGGGAGCCACGCCCGCACAATCGTCGCCATAGGCAAGACCACTTCGCGACCACGGGCATCGCGGACTTCAATCTTAGCTAAAGCGTTTTGGGCCTTAACCTTTTCCGCCAGTTCACGCAGTTGGTTAAACTCAAGTTCCAGCGCAGCTATTTGCGTTTTGATGGCGGCCGTCGGTTCGCTACGATCCTCGGCACGGCGTAAATCAATTCGCGATGCCTCCATCTTCGCATTCACCGCACCAATCTTTTGTCGCTGAATGGCATTAAGCTCTTCGCGGATTTCGGCTGCATACTCAACTTCGCTGGTTAAACCTTCGAAGGACTCTTTCTTAAAGAGGACCCTCTGTCCTTTCGAATCCACAAAGGCGATGGGCGTCACAAAAGCGGGGCCATTCTCCATGCGCTCCAAGCCCATGGTTTGCGGAGGAAAATTCTCCTGCACGATTTTAGCTTCGTCTGCCCAAACGTATGAAGTTCCATTTAACTCACGTAAGCCGACTTGGTACTGCCGTTCATACTTAGGCTGGGACGCCGGAGAATCAGGTCGGACGCGGTGCTGTGCCATTTGCCCCATCAGCACCGTGCCATCACTCAGCTTAACCGTGGGAACCGGGGGCGCCCAGAATACGCTGAAGCCATTATATAAAACTAAGGCCAACAAGCCCGCCACCATGGTCAAGCCCACGATTAAGCCTAGGCTCGTAAACCAAACCCAGGGTTCGCCTTTAGGTGCTGAAGTATCGTTGGTAACTTGTGTCATGGGATTAGACGACCTTGTAACGCTCGCGTAAGCGCTGGCGGAGAATTTCGGCAAACGTATTGATCACGAAAGTTAACGCGAAAAGACAGCACGCCCCTAAGAACAGAGCGCGGTAATGCGTATGACCAACCGCCGCTTCGGGTAATTCGACCGCGATATTAGCGGAGAGCGTGCGCATACCGTTAAACGGATTTGCTTCCATCACGGGCGTATTGCCAGTCGCCATCACCACAATCATTGTCTCACCCACCGCACGTCCGAAACCGATCATGATACCCGAAACAATACCGGAAATAGCGGTCGGTACGACAACGCTCCAGACGGTTTGCCAACGACTGGCCCCAAGCGCGAGCGAACCCGAAACCAACGCATCAGGCACATTCGACAGAGCGTCTTCCGCAATCGTGAAGACAATGGGAATGACGGCGAAGCCCATGACAAAGCCGACCACGATGGAGTTACGCGAATCATAAGACCAACCACTGTTTTGCCGCCACCATTCACGGAAATCGGAAATGTTTTGTCCGCTGGCGACGTCTTTAACGCTAAAGAATGTCGATTCGATTAACGGCGCCGACTGCCAAGCGAGCCAGCCACAGAAAACGACAAACGGAATCAAGTAAGCAAACTCCCAACCCGGACCGACCTTGCGGCGGATGGGTTGCGGTAAACTCGACCAAGCAAAACCCGCCGTTAAGGCCGCGGGGGCGAGGGCCGCCAGGATACAAATCAATGGCAAAAGGTTAGCATCGACAATGGGTGCGAGCCACAGACCCGCCAAGAAACCGAGCACGACCGATGGCAATGAAGCCATAATTTCCATCGTTGGTTTTATAATTTTCTTAAGTTCGGGACGAAGGAACTGGGAAACGTAGATGGCGGCTAAGAGTGCAATCGGGATGGCAAAGAGCAACGCGTAGAAGGTCCCCTTAATGGTGCCGTAGAGCAACGGAACCAATGAGTACTTGGCTTCAAATTCATCCGCCCCCGAACTCGACTGCCAGGTATACGCTGGGGCACTCGCACCTTCGTACCAAATTTTACCGAAGAAAGTGTTCCACGAAGCCTCAGGGTGATAGTCCTCGACCGACCAACGACGCAACACGCCATCGGCCGATAAAACCGTGAGACGATCATAGTTACGCGAGAAAACCACCTGACGAATTTCAGAGGTAGGAGCCGGCGCATCCCAGCGGAGCGAACCATTCGTCATATTGCGAATTTGCATACGACCGCCCGCCACTGTGAGGTAACATTTGTTACCAACGGCAGGAAAAATCCCCTTCCCAGCTCCGGCCAACGCATCGCAATCATGAATCTTACCCCAGCGACGCAGGCTTTGTCCGTCGGGCTGAACCTGTGGATAGATTGACCAAACTTCCTCGACGCCGCTAAAGCTATTAACCACCAAGGACACATTGCCAAAAATCAGGCCCGCGGCGGCGATACGCGAATCAGGCAATGAAGCAAAAGGTCTGAATGATTGTAAAAATGTGACGTCTTCTTCGTCGATAGTGTAGACGCGCACTTCTCCATCTTTGCGAATGACGATGACCGAGTCGGCCGTCGAAGGCACCAGTACCCGCTCGAGCTCAGGGATGTCACTCGCAATGTTAAATGCTTTAACGGGCGCCGGTAAACCTGAGCCCGCCGATGCAAACTTTTCAGGTAGACGTGCGGCGGTTAAGAAATCACGTCCCGCTTCTTGCTGACGGCAAATCACTAAGTGTCCGTTGGGTCCTTTGACGCTCCACACATCCAGACACGGCAAGAGATTTCTACCGAGTGGCTGGGCCGGCGATGCCAGAATTTGAGGTTGTGGCGTACGACCGCCCTTTTCATCGAACGTAATTTTATAAGTAACTTTCACTTCAATCACGTTGCCGTCCGATAAACCTAAGACGACTATGCCGTCGCGCGGATAGGTTCGGAGAGCGGTAACTTTCTGTCCAGGCGTCAGCGTAGGTGACCAAGTTTTGACTACCGCACCCGGCGCCGAAGCTGAACTAGAATAGGCGCGACGGAATACAAGTGTACCTGTCTGATCGCAGGTGAAAGGCAGCTCGCCGTATTCATCTTCACCGAAACCGACCGCCGTTTTTTCAAAACTAACGGGCGACAGCGGCTCCAATTTAGCCCCTGAGAATAATGGCAGAACTTGGCAGATTAAAAAAACCAACATCCCGATAACTGCAGCCACCACACTAATACCCCCAAAACGAATGAGCCGACCCATCCAAGTGTCGGCAAGCAAAGTGAAACGGCTCACCTGGAACCGAGCGGGTATCGGAGCGTCAGGTGGATGTTTCGAGTTTTCTGACATTGAATATTTATCTCACAAGTTTTGTTGCCCTTCAAAAATAAAAAGGCGGTTAATCCGCCTTGTGGAGGACCCGAGCCCACACTCGCCGTTCTTTAGTAACCGGCCGAACTTTCGGCGTGGCGACGGCGAGGCGGATTCGAGACCAAATTACTCTGCGCTGTAGTACTTCAGGGCAATGCGACCTTCATCAGCCACCGCGGCAGGAAGTGGGTAGTAACCATCCTTCACGGTGATCTCTTGACCTTGTTTCGAGAGCACGAAGGTAATGAACTCGCTCGTGAGCTTGTCCATTTCCTTGCTAGGTGCTTTGTTAACGTAGACGTAAAGGTAGCGCCAGAGAGGATAAGTTTGGTTCAAGCAGTTTTCGTAGCTTGGCTCAACGAACGCTCCGCCATCTTTAACAGCCAGAGGCAGAGCAACGACGCCTGAAGTCTTGTAGCCAATGCCCGAGTAACCCACAGCAGAGAGATCGGAAGAAATGCTTTGAACCACGGAAGAGGAACCTGGCTGCTCCTTGACCGAGCCCTTGTAGTCACCATTCTTCAAAGCCTTCTCTTTGAAGAAGCCATAGGTACCGGAGGCCGAGTTACGGCCGAAAATTGAAAGTGTCTTACCAGCGAAATCGCCAGTGAGACCTGCTTGACCCCAGGTGGCAATGTCTTGGCCACCACGCTTACGAGTGGAAGAGAAGATTGAGTCCACTTGTGTCATTGTGAGACCCTTGATTGGATTATCCTTGTGGACGAAAACGGCGAGGGCGTCGATTGCCACGGCTACCTTCGAAGGCTTGTAACCAAACTTACCGGCAAACGCAGCGACTTCGCTCGACTTCATTTCGCGACTCATCGGTCCGACTTGGGCGGCACCCGAGGTAAGCGCAGTGGGAGCAGTCGAAGAACCTTTAGCTTCGATCTGAATATTGACGTTAGGGTATTTCGCTTTGAAACCTTCCGCCCAGAAAGTCATCAGGTTGGCGAGCGTGTCAGAACCAACTGAATTTAAATTACCCGAGACGCCCGAGCTGACTGCATAGTCAGGAAGTCCAGCTGAAGCTGGTTTATCGGCTGCGGTGGCAGCGGAAGCAGCAAAAACTAATAATGCGAGTGACTTGATAGAGGTGTTCATGAGTGGAAGGACTTGAAGATAACATACGATTGTTACAGTTGTGTGACGGCGGGGTGTATCTTAGGACAAACCGAGGCCTCATTTTCGACCCCTTAAAGTCCGCCGAGTCGCTTGCCTAACCCGCCTTAGCGACATTAGTAAACAGGACATTCACCCCTTATTCACAGGGTAAACCCACCTAAAATACTCACTATTAAGCCCATAAACACACACTTAACCCTTCTCTAAGGCCCCCTTCCCTCCACTATTCACGCTTTGAGCACACCTATTCACATTAAAGGAGCCCGGACCCACAACCTCAAGGACGTGGAGCTCTCTTTGCCGCGCAATCGGCTCACGGTCATCACTGGGGTCAGCGGCTCAGGTAAATCATCCCTAGCCTTCGACACCCTTCATGCGGAGGGGTCCCGACAATACCTCGAATCGCTTTCCGCCAAGGCACGCGGATTACTGGAATCAGTCGAGCGACCCGATGTGGATTTCATTCGCGGACTTTCTCCTGTCATCGCCATCGCGCAACGCACGGGCGGAAACACCAACCCACGCTCCACGGTTGCAACACTCACCGAAATTGCGGATCACGCCCGACCACTCTGGATTCTCGCCGGCGAACGCAGTTGCTTAAAAGACGGACACCGCATCCGCCGTCGCTCGCTCGATGATAACTTAAAGTCTCTCGAGAAAATTCCGGTCGACAAAAAACTGATGGTGCTTGCGCCCATTGCGAGCGACCGACCCTCGGCACTCTTGCAAGCGTGCGCGGACTTGGGTCGCCGTGGTTTCACGCGCGTGCGTATCAACGAACAAGTGGTCACACTGGAAGAAGCCGAAGGACTACTTAAGGGCCGTGAAGCGATGCAGCTCGATGTGGTTGTGGATCGCATGGTGAGCGGACCCGACCAACGTAGTCGACTGTCCGACTCGCTCGAACTGGCCTTCCGCGAAGGACGTCAAAAGGCCTTCATCCTTGCCGAAACAACCCCTAATAATTGGGAGAAATACCCACTTTCACTGAATTTAGCCTGCGAACACTGTGGTGAAACCTACGAGCCGCTGACCCCGCGTTCACTCTCCCACAACCACCCCAGCGGGGCTTGTCCTGATTGCGGCGGACTGGGTCGACAGCTTCGCTTCCAAGAGTCGCTCTCCATTCCCAACGAAAACCTTTCACTCCTAGACGGAGCGGTGAAGCCTTGGAAATGCGCCACACGCAAAACACTCATCCGCCGCAACGCCATCACCCGGGCCCTCGCTGAACAAATTCCTTTCGATCAGAAAAAACCGTGGTGCGAACTACCGAAGGAGATTCGGAAAATTCTTTTACACGGCGATACAAAGCGGACCTATCTTTTACCACCACTCAAAGGTCGAAAACCTGTCGAAACTTTTTGGCACGGCATGTTTGCGGAACTCGAACACGCCTACCGCACCACCACCGGCGAATCCCTCCGTCAACGCCTCTTACAATTTCAATCGGGCTCAACTTGTACAAGTTGCCATGGACAGCGACTTTCTCCTTCGGCCCTTTCGCTACATTTGAATGGGAAAAATATGGCCGAGTTTCTCGCCCTCACCATTCCCGAAGCCCTCACCTTCACTCAGTCGCTGACTAAAAATCCTGCCGTCACGCCGATGGAAGAGGCCCGACGCGGACTCGAGCAAAGGCTCACTTTCCTCAATGAAGGCGGGCTTTCCTACATCACCCTCAACCGTGAGGTGAGTTCTCTCTCCGGCGGCGAAGCTCAACGCGTTCGCCTAGCCACGCAACTCGGACTCGGACTCGTGGGCGTGACCTATGTACTCGATGAACCGAGTATCGGACTTCACCCCTCCGACCATGCACGGTTAATCAAGTCGCTGCACAACCTGCGCGACCTTGGAAATACCTTAGTCGTCGTCGAACACGATCGTTCGATGATGCTCGCCGCTGATCACCTGGTTGAAATGGGTCCAGGTGCAGGTATCGATGGCGGACGGGTCATATTCGAGGGCACCGCTCAAGCATGTTTGGCCAATCACCATTCACGTACCGGCGCTTATTTGTCGGGTCGCGCGAGCTTAGCCAAAATCATCGCACCGAAAGCGGTCGGCAAAGACTTTATCACTGTCAAAGACGCCCGCGAAAATAACCTTAAAAACATCACGGCGAAATTTCCCATCGGAAATATCACCGCCGTCTGCGGCGTTTCGGGCTCAGGAAAAAGCACCTTAGCGCTCGACATCCTCGCCGCTACGGCAGCCCGCAAAATCAATGGCGCCAAAGTTGTCCCCGGCGTGAATGGCGGCATCGACGGCTTAGAGAAAATTATCTCTTTCACGTCGGTCGACCAAGAACCCATTGGCCGCAGCCCACGTTCTAATCCTGCCACGTTCACGGGCATCATGGATTTACTGCGTGAATTATGGGCTACTCTGCCCCTATCTAAAGTCCGTGGCTACAATCCCGGACGCTTCAGTTTCAATGTCCGTGGCGGACGTTGTGAAACTTGCACCGGAGAAGGTTTTGTTGCCCTCGACATGCAATTCCTCGGTGAAGCGTTTGTGGAATGCCCCAGCTGTGCCGGCCAGCGCTTCAATCGAGAAACTTTAGAAGTTCGTTTCAAGGGGCTCAGTATTGCCGACGCCTTACAGCTCTCCGTGAAAGAAGCCGCCGAAGTATTTAAGGCTCAACCTCGACTCGCGGAAAAACTTCGCACCCTCGAAGAGGTCGGTCTCGGCTACTTAAAACTCGGACAAGCCGCCAACACCCTTTCGGGCGGTGAAGCACAACGGTTAAAATTAGCAGCCGA
>CANBWJ010000030.1 GCA_947373115.1 Opitutia bacterium
TACCCTTCATCCTAAATCGACAACTACTGGCGCACTCACTCTATCTCGCTTTTGCACTTTTGCACAGCGACGAAGTCGAGATTTACACCTTTGCACTCTCGCTGTTACTTATTCCACGGTGCCTTAGCAATTAGCAGGCCCATGCCGCACCAATCGGTGACGCCAGCGAACATGAGTCCAGCGCCAATGAAGCCACTAACGAAAAAGAAATACGGGTGAACGGTAAAGCCGAGCACCACGCCAATTAGCACAATCGCACCAGCGGCAATTCTCACCTGACGTTCAATCGAAATAGTTTTGGTTTCGCCACGAATCACGGGGATATTTAATTGTAGGCAGGCGTTGGTTCCGCCCGTTATGACGACGAGTTTTAGATCTGAGGCTTCGAGCTGTTCGGCGGCTTTACGTGCACGTGTGCCCGCGGCACAGAGCAAGACCACGACGGACGAGGCTTTGTCTTGCAGGATTTTTTTCACTGATGCCTCTGACACTTTTTCAAGTGGTAGATTGATGGCACCTGCAACATGAACCTGGCGGAATTCAGCAGGTGAACGAACGTCGAGCAGTACTGCTCCTTGTTCGGCAAGTTTGCTTACAAAGGAGGCATCATTGACTTCAAAAGCCATGATTAGTTTTTGGGCAGGCGATTAACCGCACTGACGAGGGCCAAGAGACCCGCGAGTTCAATATTAGGATTAACACCCGCACCCCAGACGGTTTCACCTTTTTCAGACTGTAAAGATACATAGGCCGCAGCGGCAGATTCCTCGCCCGCTGACAAGGCGTGTGAGCGGTAATCGCGCAGCGTAAACTTGGCCCAGTCTTGCCCGGCAATGGCGTGCACGAGGGCGCTGATTGGGCCGTTGCCTTGGCCGGTGATGGTCATTGGCTTGCCTTGATAATTCACTTCGGCGGTGCAGCTGACGGATTCCTTGCCGCTGGGCTTGGATTGGAAGCTCAATAATTCAATTGGCGCAGCAACGTTCACGAAGTCACGACGGAAGCGCTCGTGGATTTCTTTGGGTGTTAATTCGCGCCCTAGGGAGTCGGCGTACCTGCCGATGAGGTTGCCGACCTCGGGATGCATCAACTTGGGCAGGTCGAAACCGAACTCACGATCCAGAATATAAGCCACGCCACCTTTACCGCTTTGTGAATTGATGCGAATGATGGCTTCGTAGGAGCGGCCGATGTCTTTGGGGTCGATGGTTAAGTAAGGCACATCCCAGCCTGCACCTTCGCCGATTTTCTGACGGCGATCCATGCCTTTCTTGATGGCGTCTTGGTGTGAGCCCGAGAAGGCCGTGAAGACGAGGTCGCCGCCGTAGGGATGGCGGTCGTGTACGGTCATGCGGGTGCAGCGCTCGTACACTTCACGAATGCGGGGTAAGTTACGGAAATCCAAATGTGGATTCACGCCATGCGAGAACATGTTCAAGGCAACCGTGACGATGTCGAGATTGCCCGTGCGTTCGCCATTGCCGAAGAGGGTGCCCTCGATGCGATCGGCGCCGGCCATTAAGCCGAGTTCAGTGGCGGCGACGCCGGTGCCACGGTCATTGTGCGTGTGCAATGAAATCACGGCACTCGCTCGATTCTTTAAATGACGGCAGAACCATTCGATTTGGTCGGCGTGCGTATTGGGCGTGCCGGCTTCAACTGTTAACGGAAGATTTAAAATGATTTTCTTATTAGCCGTGGCACCCCATGCGGCAGAGACCGCCTCGCATACTTCCAAGGCGTATTCGGCTTCGGTGAGTACAAAGGTTTCGGGACTAAACTCTAATTGCCATTCGGTTTGAGGCAGGGCTTCGGTGAGCTCGCGAATCAATTTCGTACCAGCCACGGCTATTTCTAAGACTTTCTCTTTGGACAGGCCGAAAACGATTTCGCGTTGGGCAGGGTTGGTGGGCGTGTACAGGTGCACGATGGCGCGTTTGGCGCCGTTTAAGGACTCAATGGTGCGACGGATTAAATGTTCGCGGGCTTGCACTAGCACTTGGACGGAAACGTCCTGGGGAATTAAATTTTTCTCGATGAGTTCGCGGGTGAAGGCGAATTCGGTGTCGGATGCCGATGGGAAGCCGATTTCGATTTCTTTAAAACCGATTTGGCAGAGCAATTGAAACATCTCCAATTTTTCGGAGACGTTCATTGGGACGGCTAAGGATTGGTTGCCATCGCGTAGGTCGACCGAGCACCAACGCGGGGCGGAGGTGATGGAGGCGTCGGGCCAGCGGCGATCGGGCAGGCGTACGACGTTAAAGGGGCGGTACTTTTGTCCAGGGTTTTGCATGGGCAAACTGATGATGGATTATTAAGGTGGAGGGGTGTGGCTGGCGAGTGTCGGTTTTACGCTAAAAGCAAAAAGCCCGCTCGGATGGTCCGGGCGGGCTTTCGCAAAAGGGTGCGACCCGGACTTAAGCGTCAGGTTTGGTCTTAGGAAGCTTGGTCACGCGCTTGATGTCCTTGAGGGCGCCGCGCTTTTTGAGGAGCTCAACGCGCTCAAAACGCTTCAACACGTTGCGCTTGGCACCGGATGAGGAGGAACTGGATTTGAAACTGTTGTGCTGGGTCATGACCGTGAGGAAGAGGAAAGGTGGAGAAAAGGGCAGGGCGGGGCTGGGGCAAGGGAAAAAGCCAAAAAGGTGGGGGGAGGCTCCATTTTTTGTTTCGGGCGGGTTTGGGGTCGATTCATGCCTTTGAGGTTGCTGGCGGGGCGAGGCGGAGTGACATCAGTAGCTGTGCGAATCCTCGATCGCTATATCCTTAGAGAGTGGGCCAAGGTCTTCACCCTTTGCTTGGCCAGTTTCTCGGGCTTATTGCTGATTTCGGAGGCTTATAATTGGATTCCTGACTTTATTAATTGGGGCTCATCGACGGGAAGCGTTTTGGCCTACCTCGGTTGCAGTGTAGTGATTCGGGTTTCGATGATTGTCCCAATTTCTTTATTGGTCTCCACGGTCTTCGTTCTGAGTGCCATGAATCGGAATCAGGAACTCGCTGCGGCGCGGGCGGCAGGCATCGGTATGGGCCGAATTACGGCGCCGCTGTGGTGGATGGCAGGAGTGTTGGCAGGCTTATTAATTTTATTAAATGCGATTTGGGTGCCCGACGCATTGGAGGTACAGAGTCGAATTTTAGAGCGTGAGCAATTTGCCGCCTTGCACGCCAAGGGCAGTGCGGTCGTGCCGACCGCTCAAGCTGATTATGTTTCTTTTCAAAATACCAAGGCGCATCGCTTTTGGTTGATGACACGCCTGGGCTTAAATGCCGGACAGGCTTTCGAAGTTTCGGTTGATAGTTTTGATAAGCAGGGCCGTCGTTTGCGCAGCGTGAAGGCGGACTTTGCCGACTTTAAGAAGGTCAATGGTCGTTACCAATGGACCTTCCGTGAAGGTCGCGATTTAAAATTCAATCCAGTGGATGGTACCTTAATTTCTCAACCTCGCTTCAAGGAGTTGGTGCTACCTGAATACGATGAAGACCCAGAGGTGATGCTCTTGGCGCGTCAGGATCCCGAAGTCCTTTCTTTTCGTGAAGTTGCCCGCTACGTTGACCAAGCGGGTGCGGGTGCCGCGGGAAAGAATGCCGCGTACGCTATGCGTTATCACACGATTTTGGCGGCTCCAGCCATTTGCTTTGTCGTCGTTGCAGTGGCGATTCCTTTCTCAGTGATTGGCGGCCGGATTAGCCCGATGGTAGGCGTCGCCAAAACCTTTGGCTTATTTTTAGCATTTTATTTTGCCTCTTCGGTTTGCAGCGCGTTGGGCGTGAGCGGCACCTTGCCTCCAGTAGTTGCGGCCTGGTTACCCACCGTGGTGACGGCCCTCTGGGCTATCCCAAAACTTAAATCCGTTAATTAATGTTAAATACGATTCGCATTCGCCCGGGACCACCGGCTCGCGCCCTCGCTGGGCATCCTTGGGCATTCCTGGGTGAGCTCATGGTGACCTCCATTCACATTGAGGCTGGGGCGTGTGTTGAATTATTGGATCTCAAAGGTAGGAGTTTGGGTTCGGGACTTTGGAATCCAAAATCCCAAATTGCTTGGCGGCGGTACTCACGTCGTTCCATCTCGTTAGACGGCCCGCTTTTAGAGGAGCGTATTACCAGAGCGATTAAGCGAAGGGTGGGGCGTTCAGTGGGGCGATTAGTTTGGTCAGAGGCCGATAATTTACCTGGATTAGTCGTGGATCGTTATCACGACCTACTGACGGTGCAGACGTTGACTTTGGGGATGGATCAGCGCCTGGAGCGCATTCTGGAAATTTTAAAGCGTGTGGTGGGCCCTCGCGAAATTGTGATACGCAATGATGCATCCACGCGGGCATTGGAGGGGATGGACCAATACATTCGCACCGCTTCAGGCAAACCACTTGAACCCACTTGGATGGACGTGGGCGGCGTACAATACTTAGTCGATTTGGTGGCGGGTCAAAAAACGGGTATGTACCTGGACCAAATTGAACAGCACCAGAAAGTCGCAACCTATGCCAAGGGCCGGCGAGTCTTGGATACTTTTTGTAATCAAGGTGGCTTCGCCTTAGCGTGTGCAAAAGCGGGAGCCTCATCGGTCTTGGGCATTGATTCGTCCGAAGATGCGATTGTCGCTGCCCGTAAAGCGGCGGAACACAATGGCTTGAATGCCCAATTTGAAGTCGCGAATGTCTTCGACTGGTTTACCGAGCACCGTGAAGCGACTTTTGATTTAATTATTTTGGACCCGCCACCGTTTGCACGTAATAAGGATTCAGTGGAAGGAGCGATACGGGGCTATAAGGAATTAAACCTGCGTGCCATGCGCTTGCTGGCGCCAGATGGTGTTTTGGCGACCTACTCTTGTTCGCACCGAGTTTCGAGTGCGATGTACATGGATTTAATTGAAGAAGCAGCGTCAGATGCCCGCCGTGAAGGCATTGTGCTCGAACGTGTTTCCCAGCCATCCGACCATCCGGTGATGCTGAATTTTCCTGAGAGCCGATATTTAAAAGGGTTTATTCTTGAGATTCGGGCTTAACTCTCGGCGCAAAATTACTTTAATCCGTTCATGATTGTTTCACTGCGTGGCAAATTAATCGAAGCGAGTGTGCTGCGCGTGGTGATCGAGTCGGCCGGCGTGGGCTACGAGGTGAATGTCCCGGTTACCACGGCGGAGCGTTTGCCGGCCTGTGGCTCGGAGGTTTTTTTGCTTATTCACCACGTCTTTCGTGAAGACGGACAGGCGTTGTATGGTTTTGCGGTAGCAGACGAGCGCGATTTCTTCCGATTACTCGTCGAAAAAGTTTCGGGCGTAGGACCCAAGATGGCTTTGAATATTCTCAGTCGCATGTCTTTGCCGATTTTACGCGAAGCCATCATTCGCGGCGACGTTGCATTGCTGGCACAGTGTCCAGGCATCGGTAAAAAAACGGCCGAACGTTTAGTGATGGAGTTGCGCGATAAGGTTGGCGTCGATGGGTCAATCACGTCCGTCGCCGCTTCAATTTCGAACGCCCAACCGCCTTCTCCGGCCACGGATGCCATTGCGGCGATGATTGCGCTGGGAAATAAAGCCGTTGATGCCGAGAAATCAGTCCGTGCGGCAATTGCGAAGCTCGGTCCCGGCGCGACCGCCGATCAATTGGTTAAGGCGGCGTTGGGAAGGTAAGTTCAGGGGACACGTGGGCAAGGTGACATGGGGACAAGGGTTGGGTAGGGGCGCGACTGCGTCGCGCCCATTTCAATTCGCATTAGGGTCGGGTAGGGATGGCGCTCCGCGCCGTCCGCTGATTCCCCGTGCCCAAGTGCCCCCTGGACTGCTGCTACCGCAGTCCCAACACATCTTCCATGGAGTAGAGGCCGGCTGACTTGCCTTTAATCCAATGGGCGGCACGCAGGGCGCCACGTGCAAAAATTTCACGATTCGCGGCCTTGTGCGTGAGTTCAAGTCGTTCACCTTCGGCGGCAAAGAGAACGGTATGGTCGCCCACAACGTCTCCGCCGCGAAGGGCATGTACGCCAATCTCGTTGAGAGGGCGTTCGCCTGTGAGGCCACTGCGGCCATGCTTGAGGGCGTCGGCCGCGAGTTTGCGTTCTTCGAGTAAGATTTTTAGTAAAGTATCGGCGGTGCCACTGGGTGCGTCTTTTTTGTGACGGTGGTGCATTTCGGTGACTTCGATGTCCCAACGACCGGCTTGGCTGAGGGCACGAGCGGCTTGGCGCACCAAGGCGTTGAGCAGGGTGACACCCACAGAATAATTGCCGGCCCAAACGACGGGCAGACCTTTGACCGCACCCATGATGGCGGTTTTTTCTTCGGCCGTATGACCCGTAGTGCCAATCACGAGCGGCTTCTTATTTTGAGCGCAGAGTTGGGCAACTGCGAGGGTGGCGTGGTGCGTGGAGAAATCGATGACGACATCGGCACTGCTAATTAAGGCTGCGCCACTTTCACCTTGATCGACTGTGCCGGAGATGACGGCGGACTCTTCGGTTGCCACATGAATAATGGCTTGGCCCATCCGGCCCTTAGCACCGTTTAGCAGAATGCGGATTGGTTGGCTCATCGTTGGGAGGAAAGGTATGCGTCCATCGTGGCTTCGACAATCTTTCGATTGGCGTCGGACATTTCGCACAGGGGGAGGCGAACTTCAGCGGATTGAATGATGCCTGCCCGTTGCATGACATGCTTAACGGGCACAGGATTGGGCTCGATGAAGAGGTTCTTGAAGATTTCCGCTAGCTGTTGGTGAAGGACTTTGGCTTCAGCGAATTTCTTGGCCTTTACTAATTGAGCGAGCCGCGCGACGGGTCCAGGTAGCCAATTAGAGGCGACCGAAACGATGCCTTGGGCGCCGACTTCGCCAAAGGCGACAGTGAGTGAATCATCGCCACTCATGACTAGAAATTCTGGGTCAAGCTCACGTACCAAGCGAGCGGCCTTCTCGACCTGACCACCGGCTTCTTTGATGCCAATAATATTGCGGTGGCGCTGGCGGAGGCGAACAACGGTTTCGGTGGCAATCTCGACGCCGCAGCGTCCGGGAATCGAATAAAGCATAATCGGCTTAGCGGTTGCTTCGGCGATAACCGAGAAGTGGCGGTACAGCCCTTCTTGGCTTGGCTTGTTGTAGTAAGGAGCGACGAGCAGAAAAGCATCGGCCCCGGCTTCATCGGCCCGCTTGGTTAAATCCAAGGCTTCGGTGGTGGCATTTGATCCTGTGCCTGCCATGACGGGGACGCGACCAGCGGCGTACTCGACCGTGCGGCGAATGACATCGATGTGTTCCTTGTAATCAAGGGTTGGTGATTCGCCGGTAGTGCCGACGGAGACGAGGCCATTGATACCTTCACTGATTTGAAAGTTAACGAGCTTCTTTAAATCGTCCCAACAGACCTGGCCCTTCAGAAAGGGTGTAATCAAGGCAGTGTGTGCGCCCGTGTAGGCCTGGGCGGTGAACGCAGGGTGAGCGGAAGTGGGCTGGCTTTGGGCGGACATTTAAGCTGGAGAGACGATGAAAACAACCGTGCAAGGGAGCGGGAGACAAACCCAAAAGCCGTCGGTTGCCCTGATTGTTCGATCGCTGGGCGATAATCAGCCAATGACGGCAAGATAAATACCGCTTGCCAATTTTTTGGACGTGTTCGCTCTAAAGTCTGTGTGGAACCGTTTTAATCAACCCCCGGAGGACGGACGATGAGTAACGTGGTTGCGTTGGCACTTCGCGACTTGGGCGGTGAAGGCCCGCCGATGCTGGTCTTGCATGGCCTGCTCGGTTCAGCGCGCAATTGGTTATCGACGGGCGTCGCTTTGGCGGCAAACGGCTGGCATGTGTTTGCGGCAGACTTACGTAATCACGGTGCGTCTGGTTGGGCGGAAGATTGTACCTACCAAGCAATGGCGAGCGATGTTGTGGCTTTAATTGAGCAACAGCAATGGCAGTCGGTGTACCTCGTGGGCCACAGCATGGGCGGAAAGGTAGCGATGCGAGTTGCGATGGATCGACCCGATTTAGTGTCGCGCCTAGCGGTCGTGGATATTGCGCCGAAGGTTTATGCCAATCGCGTGCGCGAAGAATTTGCGGCCATGGAGGCGTTGGACTTAACTAAAATTCAATCGCGCAAAGAGGCGGATCAAGCGTTGGCTTCATTGGTATCCGACTGGGCGATGCGACAGTTTGTGCTGACGAATTTACAGTCGCTCGCCAATGGCAGTTGGCAGTGGCTGGTGAATCGAAAGGCGCTTAGCGCTGCGTTACCTGAAATTATGGGCAACCCCCTGGTGGCGGGTGAAGTTTATGCTGGCCCCGCATGTTTTATTTGCGGTGGAAAGTCGGGCTACGTGGTGGAGGCCGATTGGCCGAGCATCCAAACATTTTTCCCCGCGGCACAGCGCGTGATTTTATCCGAGAGTGGTCACAATCCGCACTTTGATTCGCGGGGCGGATTCGTTGACGCCTTGGGTCGACCTTAAGGCTTGGGCGTTTCGGTTTTGAGTGTAGTGCCGGACTCGTTGAGAATTAAATTATAAAAAGCACGATTCAGTTGGGCGGACTCATATTGGTGAACCGGGGCTTTTGCTTTGGTTTCATCTAACTGGTTTTGGCGCCATTGCTCGTGAGCTTTTTCATCGTACAGCCAATCGATTAAGGGAAAAGACGGCGTGGGTGTGGTAGGCGCCGAGGGGGAACTGTTTGCAGATAAATTGAGTATTTCGTCCGAACTGCTGCTGAGCAGCGGGGACGATTTCTTGCTGGGAGTAACGGGTAGGTTGATGGCTACTGCGGGCGGAACCCTTTTAGACTTTTTAGCCGTGGTGACGACCGGCTCGTTATTGGTGGCTGGGGTAACGGGCGGCAGCGTTGCCGCGGGCCTAGTAGGCGTGGGCACGGTCTGAGCAGTCGGCGCTGCGATAGTGGTGACGACCACTGGCGGGGTGGGCGCAGGTTGGGACGTATTGGGGTTGGCCTTGCTGCCCGTGAAGGGAAGCATCTGCCAAAAACTGGTCTCGGTAATCGTTTCTGTTTTACAACCAGTGAGGGCAACTAACCCGATGATAAGCAATCTGCGGCTAATTGCTTTCACTTTGAAATTTTTATTGTGCAAAAATTTGCAAGGCGGTCACCAGGGGTGGGCCGGCCTTGGGGTCAAACTTAGCGGTCATGAAAAAGCGGGCATCGCGAGCGCTGTTCACTTGTTTCACGACGTGGACTTGTTGGGCCCCAGGAGTTTTATCGTCGCTCAAAGCACCGCGCATGCGTTCGACCATTGAGTCGTAGTCGAGGGTGTCGAGGCTGCGGTTGATGAGCTTCCAGCCTGGGTCGATGGTGGAGGGTGAATTCGGGATGGTGGCGATTTTAATGGGCTCAATCGTGTTACCGATCGCAAAGCGATCAAATTGGTAAATGTAAGTACCGTTTAAGTTAAGGGCGTCGACGCCAGTTGTTTGGAGTCCAAGCACGAGTTCAAAGTCTAAAGCGGTGCGTATTTTTTCGTAACGAGCACGGGTGGCGGCGCTCATGGGGAGCTGGCGGTAAAAGCGATTGGCGTCGAACCAAAGTGCAAGGGCGCCGTTTTCAGTAAAAGCGTAGGGTGGAATGACTTCTTTCTTTTCGTCGGGCTTGGCGAAGCGAGCGGGCTTCGTCAGGCAGGCGCGAATTTCACTTTCGACACAAGGGGCGAGTGTATTGCCTTCGAACTCAACTAAGATGATGGCGGTCTGGTTCGTCAGACCAAAGGTAAAAAAACCCCCTTCCGGGTCCATGTAACGACCCTCCCCGTGTCGAATCATTGAGCGGCTACGTGTTAATTGAGAAGCGAATTTTCCAGTCTCACCGCGGATGGTGTTATTAACTTGGTCGGCAATGCGCGAGAGGGCGGCTTCTGCAACATTGGCATCGGTGACGCGAATGACGAGCCCGCCAATCATCGACGGGTGTTCAGCGTTCGATGTGGCGGGGCGATTGTTAGGGAACTTAACGAAAGCGTGAATTTCGGAGTGAGGATCGAGTCCATTTTTAACTAAGGCAGCAACGGCAGCTGACATCCCTTTGCCACCTACGCGTTCGAGCCAAGCGGGGAAGGCTTGATTGGATTTTTGACGGAGTTCGTCGGGGCGAAAGGTGATGACGCTGAAGCTATTGCCAGGGATGAGGCTGGTGGTGTTTTGAAGTTGCCTGGCACGGCTACTGGATTTGTCGCTGTTCCAGAAGAAGGAGATTACGATGAGTAGTACGGCGATGAGAATGCCGACGATGGCAATTTCAACGTGACTCCATTTTCCGACGCGGTGTTTGCCGTTTGGGACTTCAGCGTGGGCGGCGGCGGAGTTGGGGTCGCTCTTGGTTACGGCCATGTTGAAGGCCACAACGAGGGTCACGGCGAGGGGGTCAAAGACGGCGACAATGATGAGCATTAGCCATTTAACGACGTCGGTGGCTTCGGCGTCGAAGGCGCGAGCCACAAAGCGGTACGAACCGATGTCCGTGGTGGCGATTTGTTCGCGCAGATTGTGAATCTCGTCGTTCTTGGCACGGATGGCGGCGAAGAGTTTGTCGGTTTCGGATTCAGAGAGGTTGATGCTGCCTTGGCCTTTGTTTTGGAGGTCCCGCAGTTCTTTTTCGAGTTCAGCGATGTAGGCATTGCCGGCGCGGCGAAGGTCTTTCTCTTCGGCATCGAGGCGCTGTAATTCTTTGTTGAATTGATCCCGCAGGGCGAAGCCTTCTTGGCTGGCATCCGTGTTCATCTTGGCCTGATCGCCGCGAAGTTTTTCGATGCGATTGGAGGTCTCGGTAAGCTTAGCGGCGATTTGATTGCGTTCTTCTTTTTGCTCTTCGCGTAAGTCTTGGCCTTTTTTCACGCCATCTTTTTCGAAAAATCCGGTGCCAAGGAAACTGGAGGTGCCTTGCTTAGTGTAGGTATCAACCGCTTGGTCGAGAATGCGAATGCGCTCGTTGAGTCCGTTAATGGTGGCTTCCTCGGCAGCGATGGCCTTTTTGAAGACTTCGTTTTGATCGCTGGCACGCTGGGTGGGTGCCGCGACTTCGGCCGCCCGACGATCGTTGAGGTTCTTGCGTTGTTCTTGGAGTCGAACGAGCGATTGATTGAGGGAGGCAATGCCTTGAGCCAGGTGCTCTTGGGCTTTGGTGACGTCATCGCGCGAGGCGGAGTTGACGCGGGTATTTCGATTTTTAGAGTCCTCGATTTGCTTTTGGATTTCAGGAATCTCTTTTTCGAGGTTGATGATTTGGGCTTCGTTGACGGCGATTTGCACTTGGGTCTTCTCGTAGGCGCGGGCCAAGAAACCATAATTTCCGAGTGAGGTAATGCCGATCAGAGCAAGAACCGCCACGATGAGGTAGAAGCGGATGGTCGCGTTAATTAAATCCCAGTAACGGTAGAGAAAGGACGCCGCTACCAGTTTGCCGATTTCCAAACTCGCGGCCATGACCATGACGGCGAGGCTCGAGCCGATGAAAAGTTGACCCAGACCGATGACCGAAAAGTACGCTGAGCACCCGGCGATGTACAGGGCAGAGCAGATGAGTAAGAGGCGAAAACCCTTCGTTAGGGCTTTAGGTTCACCACTTGTCTGGGGGGCGACAGTTGGGGTAGTCATAATTAGGTCTCACTTTTTTAACACCTATCAATTCAATGTCAAAATTACCTTTTTAACAATGGGACGGGTGGGTTTACGTAAATCACTAAGGTTTTTAACTAAAATAAAAAAGGCATCCCACACGGGATGCCTTTGAGCCTTCAAATAATCTCTGAATTACTTGGCTGAAGCCGCGGCCGCCTTGACGAATTCGGCTTCGCTAATGTCGCCGCTCTTGTCCGCGTCGTAGCGTACAAAGCTCTTCTCTGCTTTAGCGGGATCCTTCTTACGAACGGCTAGGAATTCTTCCTTGGTTACTTTACCGTCCTTATTCGCATCGGCCTTTTTGAAGTCAGCCGATAGCTCTTCGGGTGTCTTCGCTGGCTTAGCAGGTGTAGTGGTGGTAGGGGTGGCGGCAGGAACGCCAGGGAAGGTTGCGTCTTCATCCTTATTCTTGGCGGCCTCATCGACTAACTTATTCTTTTTGGTTTTACCAAAAGGTACAGCGTTAGGGTTGGGGGCGGCAATCGGTGCTGGCAGGTATTTGCTGAGGCGTTCGATGACCGCTTTATTTTCTGGCTTATTGGCTAAGTTGACGGGCTCAGTGGGGGCGTTCACTTCATCATATAATTCGGTGTCGTAGATTTTATTGTCTTCGATGCCGCGCCAGAGAATGAGGCGCCAGCGTTCATCACGGATGCTATATCCCATGACATTTAACTTACCGCCCTTGATGAAGCCATTCTTCATGGGGGCAGCTTCTTTGTTGCTCTTAGGGTATTGGCTAATCGCAACTTCTTTAACTTTTGCTGCCGGGTTCTCGAGCACTGGGCGGAGGCTGACGCCATCGGTGTCGGGCTTAGGCAGGCCGCAGAGGTCGGCCAACGTTGGGTAGACGTCGACAAACTCCACGAGCGAATCGGACTTCGCATCGGCGTTCTTCATGCCAGGGAAGCTGATAATGAGGGGGGCGCGGGCATCGACCTCGAAGTTGGTGTGCTTGCCCCACTCTTGGTGGTCGCCGAGTTTCCAGCCGTGGTCACCCCAGAGAACGATGACGGTGCTGTCGGCGAGACCTTCTTTTTCTAATGCATCTAAGACCAATCCGAGGTTTGCATCGGTGTAAGTGGTAGCGGCATAGTAGCCGTGACGCAGCTGCTTGGTCAGGCTTTCAGGTAGAGCAGTGAACTCTTGTTTCTTTTCCTTGGGAGGAATGTTGGTGTAGGAGTGTAATTCGCCGCTGTCGCTGTCGTTAGCGTACAAAGGAGCACCCTCGGGGTACTTGCTGCTCGTGTCGGGTAATTTATCGGCATCGTACATATCCCAGTATTTCTTGGGCGAAACGAAGGGGAGGTGGGGCTTGGAGAAGCCGACCGCGAGGAAGAAAGGTTTACCCTTTTGTTTGAGTTCGCTGAGGGTCTTGACGGCCAAGCGGGCAGTTTTGCCATCGGTGTAGAAGTCGTCCTCAACGTTTCCTGCTTCGAAAGCGGGACCTTTTACTTTTTCGGCACCGCTATCACGACGATCATCCATCGCTTTGCGATTTTCTGGATTGGCATAGATTTCGGCTGCAGGCGTTCCCCATGGTGTCGACCAGCAAGCGGGGTCATCAACGCCACCGTGGAAGATTTTGCCCATGCCTTGGGACCAGTAACCGTTTTTAATGAAATACTGACCCAGTGAGACAGCGTTAGGCAGGGCCGTACGGAAGTGTGTTTCGAGATCCCAGACGCGAGTCGCATCGGGGCGTTTGCCGGTCATGATGGAAGCGCGTGATGGGCTGCAAATCGACTGTTGGCAGTAAGCACGATTAAACACCATGCCTCGTTTGGCCAAGCGATCAAAGTTAGGAGTCTTTATGGCCGTATTACCATAACAGCTGAGTTCAGGGCGAAGGTCATCGACCACGAGGAAGAGGACATTAAGTTTTTTGTCTTCAGCATGAGCGCCAACAGCGGCAGCAACAAGTAGACAGGTGAGGAGCTTTTTAAACATGGGTAGGTTTGAGGTACAGGGGTAACCCTTCGAGATGCAAGAAGTTCCATAAAATCTGAAATTAGCCGACGAGGGATGGGTTTTGGTCGTCAAATCGTCTCATTTACTTAATTTTAAATGCTATAACGGGTTTTTCGCACCCTTTACAATTGGGTTGGATAACTTTACGGCTACCCCCTGCATGCAGCCGTCGCGGTTAAAGTTTAAGTTGGAAGCAACCGCCACGGGATCGCGTGCGCGTGCGTCCACCTTCCGCACCTTACATAATGAGGTCCAGACGCCCCTATTCATGCCCGTGGGGACGCAGGCGACCGTTAAGGGGCAGATGCCCGATGCTTTATTGGATTCGGGTTCGCAAATCCTCCTGGCCAATACCTATCACCTTTTGCTGCGCCCCGGACCCGAGGTCTTTAAGAAGGTGGGCGGAATCCATAAATTCATGGGCTGGGAAAAGTCGGTGCTCACCGATTCAGGAGGATTCCAGATTTTCTCGCTACCGAATGCACGCTCAATTGCGGAAGACGGCGCCGAATTTCGCAGCTACGTGGACGGTAAAAAAATATTATTAAGCCCGGAGGTCAGCATCGAGACGCAGATGGCGATTGGAAGCGATATCATGATGGTGCTCGACCAGTGCATCCCCTCGACCGCCGATAAAGCCACGGCGAAATTGGCATTAGAGATTACGCAACGATGGGCGGTGCGCAGCTTAAAGACGCGTGGCGATTCCTTGCAGTCGATGTTCGCAATCGTCCAAGGCGCCTTATTTCCCGACCTTCGCAAGCAGAGTGCCGATGGCCTGACGCAATTACCTTTCGATGGATTTGCCATTGGCGGCCTCGCCGTTGGCGAAGAAAAACACGAGCGCGAAGACATGTGTGAAGTCGCTGCCGCGATGCTGCCGAGCGATCGCCCGCGCTACTTGATGGGCGTGGGGACGCCGCTTGATTTACTCGAAGCGGTGCACCGTGGGGTGGATATGTTCGACTGCATTATACCCAATAAAGTCGCACAGTTTGGCACCGCTTTCACCTCGCGTGGTATTCTCCAACTGCGCCGTTCCGTCTACAAATTTTCCGAAGATAAATTGGACCCCGCCTGTGCGTGTCCGGTTTGCCAAAAGTACTCACGCGCCTACCTGCATCACTTAACTAAGACGCAAGAGCCCTTGGGGTGGACGCTGCTGGGTCAGCACAATATTTTCTTTTACCATCAGATGATGCGCGAGATTCGCCAAAGTATTTTGGAGGACCGCTTCATGGCGTTGTATAACGATAAGCGCACGTTTCTCCAGGAGGAGGATATTGATAACCCGGCGGTGCCGCCGAAGATTGGCAAGGAGCGTCGGCCGCGTGAATTAGGTAATTACATTGTGCACCTCGCCGACGCAGGGTTCGCGAGTATTAAACAAATTTCCTCAGGGGAAATCATGCATTCGCACACGCCACCGATGGAAGAGGCGAAGTCACTCTATGTGGATCAGGCATCGTTGGTGGAACGTTTGCAATTGCCTGCTGGCCAGACGGCGGACGAAGCCGCGGAGTTGGTGATTTGGGACATTGGTTTAGGAGCGGCGGCCAATGCGATGGCCGCAGTGCATGCCTATGAGTCCGCCGCCGCCCAAGGCCCAGTACGACGTATGAAAATTATCAGTTTCGAGAACGACCTCGATTC
>CANBWJ010000031.1 GCA_947373115.1 Opitutia bacterium
ATGCAGTGATTCAACTAATTATCACCTTAGTAACATGTGGCTTTGGTGCCATCGCCACGTGGATTTGGGCAATCGTTGAAGCATGTACGGTCACGCAAGACGCCGACGGCGTTGATTTTAAATAAGTCCCACCACTCATATAAATAAAATGGGCCCGTATCATCGGGCCCATTTTATTTATATCAGCGTAAGAATTACTTACCTGCCACGTAAGCGAGGCCGCCCGCGGTCTTAGCGACGTCGCTAGCACCTTCAAGCAGGTCGGCAATTGGATCCCACTTACCGTTGATTAGGCTATTACGAGCCGAAGCAGCGATATCTGCCTTCCAGGTCTTAGCACCCGCTGAAACCTTGAGGTTCTCAACGTCGACGGTGACTTCGACATCGGGATTCTTCTGTACGAAGTCCGATAGCTCAGCGAGGTCGTCCTTCGAAAGCGTTAAGCAAGGCACACCAAGTGCAGTGGAATTACCGAAGAAGATTTCCGCAAAGCTACCGCCAACCAAAGCGGTGAAACCAAAACGCCAGATGGATTGAGGGGCGTGCTCACGCGAGCTGCCACAGCCGAAGTTAAAACCAACGACCATCACACCTTGCTTGGCAGCCGCAATGCGAGCCGCTTGGGCGCTGTTCATGGGGTGAGCGCGCTCTTTGCCATCGGGGCCCGTGCGTTCGTCGCGGAAGGCGTGTTCGCCGAGGCCATCAAAGGTCACGCAACGCAAGAAGCGAGCAGGGATGATACGATCCGTGTCGATGTCGTCACCTGGCACCGCAAGGGCGAGGGCTTTGACTTGAGTGATTTTAGCGAGGGACATGGGAGTTTATATTAAAAATTAAGATTGGGGGCTCAGTGCAACTTCACGTCTTACAATGCAAACGGGCATAGCCAGAGCTGATGCCATGGCTTGCAAACGCTCTTCAGCGATGGATTCAGCTAAGGCCTCATCGGCCCAGAGAAACGCATGACCTTCAATCACCCAGGGCAATGTTACCGTGCAGACGGGCTTACCATCGTAATGCGCATCCACGGTCACGTCTTGCTGGTAAGCCAGGCCCTCTGCCTGACAGGCCGACACCACACCCTCACCTTGCACAAGGCGGGCGTAGACGCGGGCGACTGGAGCAGAAACGGACATTAAACTTTAAAGACTTCGCGAGCGTCGGTGACTTCACCCGTGATTGCTGCGGCGGCGACCATG
Organism: Opitutia bacterium; assembly: GCA_947373115.1. Classification (GTDB taxonomy): domain Bacteria; phylum Verrucomicrobiota; class Verrucomicrobiia; order Opitutales; family UBA953; genus UBA953. Next base: position 1,200 of record CANBWJ010000031.1, read on the forward strand.
AGCGGACTCATGAGAATCGTACGACCGGTTTGCGAACCTTGACGGCCCTTGAAATTACGGTTCGAGGAGCTGGCGCATAATTGATCCCCGACGAGTTTGTCGGGATTCATTGCCAGACACATCGAGCAACCCGCACCGCGCCATTCAAAACCAGCGTCGGTGAAAATTTTGTCTAAGCCTTCATGCACCGCTTGAATCGCAGTGAGCTGCGAACCAGGGACGACAATCGCCTTAACCGAGGCACTGACCTTGCGACCCTTGAGGTATTTGGCGACTTCGCGTAAATCAGAGATACGACCATTGGTACAGGAGCCCAAGAAGGCGACGTCCACCTTCGTACCCTTGATCGGCGTGCTGGGCGAAAGCTTCATGTGCTTATACGCATCTTCCGCAGTCTGGCGGTCAGCGGCATTCAAGGTTTCGAGTGCGGGCATTTTCTCGTCGATGAAGATGGCCTGACCAGGCGTGATACCCCAAGTGACGGTCGGACGAATATTTTCGGCCTGATAAACTTTCACGTCATCATACTTACAGCCTGCATCGGAAGCGAAAGACTTCCAGCGTGCAACCGCTGCATCCCAATCCGCAGCCTTAGGTGCGAAGGGCTTACCCTTAATGTAATCAAAAGTCTTTTGATCGGGATTCACGTAACCACAACGTGCACCGCCTTCGATGGACATGTTACAAACCGTCATGCGCTCCTCGAGGGAGAAATTATCAAAGGTCGTGCCCGCGTATTCGTAAGCAAAACCGATACCACCGTTCACGCCCAACTCGCGGATAATGTGGAGAATGACGTCCTTCGCGTAAACGCCAGGCTTGAGCTTACCATTCACCTCAATGCGTCGAACCTTCAGCGGGCTGAGCGCCAACGTCTGGGTGGCTAAAACGTCGCGCACCTGAGTGGTACCGATACCAAAAGCAATGGCTCCGAATGCACCATGAGTCGCCGTGTGCGAATCGCCACAGGCAATCGTCGTACCCGGCTGCGTGATGCCCTGCTCTGGACCGACCATGTGCACGATGCCTTGTTGGCCGGTCGTGGTGTCGAAAAACTTAATGCCGTAGTCCTTGGTATTCTTACGCAGTGCCTCAATCATCTCTTGTGCGATTGGGTCCGAATACGGTTCCTTCAATTCATTGGTCGGCACGATGTGGTCGACCGTCGCAAAAGTCCGCTGCGGGAACTTCACCTTAAGCCCCAAGTCGCGGAGCATCCCAAAGGCTTGGGGACTCGTCACCTCATGGATGAGGTGGGTACCGATAAACAGTTGGGTCTGCCCATTAGGCAGCTGACGCACCGTGTGCGCTTCCCAGACTTTTTGGAACAATGTCTTAGCCATCTTTTAGAAGGTGAAGGTTCAACGTAGGAACGAGGCGGGCTTGGTCAATCCCCTAGGAAGGACTTTTCAGGGCTAAATCGACCCCTCCGTCCGTCAATTCGCCTTACTATGGCCTTCTTGCGGTGCCACGACTTGACGCTGATGCCCCCGCGCTTCCATCCTTCACCCATGGCCCGCACCCTCACCCTGAGCTTCTCCTGCCCCGACGCCAGCGGCATCGTGGCTGAGGTTTCCACCTTTATCGCCAGCCACAAGGGCTGGATCACCGAGGCGAGCCAGCACACTGAACACGAGCTCTCGCGCTTCTTCATGCGCGTCGAAGTCAAAGCGGAGTCACTCGATTTTCCCGCCGCCGACTTCACCCAACACTTCAGCCCCATCGCTAAAAAATACGGTATGGACTGGAAACTATCAGACTCCGCCCAACCCAAACGCGTGGTCATCCTCTGCTCCAAACAAGAGCATTGCCTCTACGACCTGCTCGCCCGCCACGTCGCCCAGGATTTTCCCTTTGTGGTTCCCTGCGTAATTTCGAATCACGAAGACCACCGCAAAATCGTCGAAGCCCACGGACTTACCTTCCACTACATTCCTGTCACGGCCGAAAATAAGCGAGAGGCCTACCGCCAAATGGATTCCATCTTCGTTAAAGAAAAAGCCGACCTCATTGTACTCGCTCGCTATATGCAGGTTCTTGACGCTGAACTTTGCGAAAAATTTGCCGGTCGCATCTTAAACATTCACCACTCGTTCTTACCTTCTTTTGCGGGCGCCAAGCCCTATCACCAAGCCCACCAAAAGGGCGTAAAACTCATCGGTGCCACCTGCCATTTCGTCACGGCTGAATTAGACGAAGGCCCCATCGTCGAACAAGATGTCATCCGCGTGGACCACTCGGAAAGCCCCGAAGACATGGCACATTTAGGTAAAGACATTGAAAAGATTGTCCTCGCCCGCGGCCTCCGTGCCGTCGTTGAAGACCGCGTCCTTCCGGCCCGCCACAAAACCGTGGTCTTCCGTTGATTTTAAGTGGGGGACTGACACTCTCAAGCGCATGTCACTGATTTCAAAACTTTCGGCCCGCCTGCAGAACCACCCGAAGCGCGTCGTCTTCGCCGAAGGACACGACCCTCGCATCATTCAAGCGGCGCGCCAATTCGTGACGAAGAAACTGGGTGTGCCCATTTTAGTCGGCGATCGCCAACGTATTAAAATCTCTGCGGCACGATTGAACATTAGCCTCGAAGGCATTCGCGTGGTCGAACCTGAGCGCAGCGATGAACTCAAAAGTTTTGCCGAAAAAATTGCGTCCATTCAGCGCTACGGAAACACCAACCTTCAAGGTGACCCCACTGAGCTCGCAAAACTCAATAACTACTTCGCCTGCATTATGGTCGCGACGGGCGGTGCCGATGCCCTGATTTCAGGTGCGACCACCCACGCGGCTTCTGGCCTGCGCACCATCCTTCAAGTCATGCCCCGCCAAGCCGGGGTCGAAACCGTCTCTTCCATGCTCATCCTTGAATCAGAGGAATCTAAGTTTGGCTGCGATGGCGTGCTCTTCTTGGCCGATTGCGGTGTAATTCCCGAACCCACCGCCGAACAGTTGGCCGACATTGCCGTGACCACGGCTGCCCTCGCTGGACACCTCACCAATAAATTACCCAAAGTCGCACTGCTGGCCTATTCCACACACGCAGAGAATGCGCGCCTCGCTTCCGTCAAAAAAGTCCAAGCTGCGACCAAGCTGGCTAAAAACCGTGCCCGCGAATTAAACATTCAAGCCGACATTGATGGCGAAATGCAGGCGGATGCGGCCCTCAATCCTTTCGCCGCCGAATCCAAAGAAGTCACGGGCAGCGTCGCCGGTAAAGCCAGTGTGCTGATTTTCCCTGATCTTAATTCAGGCAATATCGCCTCCAAGATGGCCCAGCACATTGCCGACATTCCAGCGTACGGCCAAATCCTCACCGGCGTCGAACGCCCTTGCGCTGAAATTTCGCGCGGCGCGAGTGCCCACGATATTTTTGGTACCGCTGTGATTGTCGCCGCCCAAGCCGTCGATAAGTCTTTCCTTTATCCGACTCTTAAAGACGGGCCTGCTGCTTAATCATGGCATCAAAGAAGCGTTTTGCCGACAACGTTCCGGGCCTGCTCACCAGCCCGATGAACAAAAATACGAGTCGCATCTTTGTCGCTGCGACACGCATGAACGACGGCAAGACGACCACCTGCCTTGGGCTCACGGCGGCACTGCAATCCATGGGCCAACATGTGGGTTACATCAAACCCATCGCGCAACGCATCGTGCAATCAGGCGAAGACCAGGTGGATGAAGACACCCTACTCATAGATGGACTTTTTAATTTAGACATTCCGATTTCGGCGATGTCGCCCGTGGCCATCGGCCCCGAGTTCACCAAAAACTACTTAGAAAACCCCGATGAAATCGGTCCGCAATTAAAGGACCGCATCTGCCGCGCCTTTGACCGAGCCGCTTACGGCAAAGACATTGTCGTCGTCGAAGGCTCAGGTCATGCCGGCGTAGGTTCGGTCTTTGGCGCCTCGAATGCTGACAACGCTAAGGTTCTAAACTCTAAGGCCCTCCTCGTTGCCGCTGGCGGTATCGGCAAACCGATTGATGAAGTGGCCCTCAATAAAGCCCTCTTCGATCAAGCGGGCGTTGAAGTGGTCGGCGTCATTTTAAATAAAGTCTTACCCGATAAATTAGAATTCATTCGTGACTTTGCCGGACGAGGATTGAAAAAACTTGGTGTGCCACTCTTAGGCGTCGTGCCACTCCAAGAAACCCTCGTCTACCCTAACCTCGATCAAGTCGCCGAAGAAACTCGCGCCCGCTGGATTCACCAGCCCAGCGGACTGCGTCGCGTTCGTCGCGTGGTGATTGGTGCGATGTCGGGTCGCCGGGCTGCTGAATACCTAAAAGTGAACGGCACCCTCGTGATTGTTCCCGGCGACCGCGAAGACCTTCTCGATGCCTTTATTCAGGGCGGTGGTGCTCAGTCCCTCTCTGGCATCATCCTCTCTAACGGCTTGCTGCCCAACGATTCCATTATGCGCCGTCTCACCGAGGCCGGTATTCCGATTGCCGCCGTGGAAGCCGAATCCTTTGCCGTCACTGCTCGTATTAATAATATGACGGTAAAGACCATGCGCCAAGACGCGGATAAGATTCCGATCATCGAAAAGATGATTCGGGAGTCCGTTGATATCGGTGCGCTCTTAAAAGCCATCAAGTAAGGCCTTACCCCTGAGCAATTTGACTCAGCGTAAGGCACTTGTGCGTTAAGTGCTCGCACCTTGCTGTGGTGCATGTTTGCCACGCTCAAATCGGCCGCCTTGGTGGGCGTTGAAGCCGTTTTAGTGGAGGTTGAAGTCAACACCGGCGAACACGGGGAACTCGCCCTCGAAATCGTAGGACTACCCGACAAAGGCGTGAAGGAATCGGAGGACCGTGTCCTCGCCGCCCTCCATAATACGGGCCTACGCGGTTATGAAACTAAGACGACCATCAACCTCGCCCCTGGCGACCTACGCAAAGAGGGAACGATGTACGATTTGCCCATCGCCATCGGCATGGCTGCGGCCACCAGCCAAGTGATTAAAACCAACCTATGCCACTACCTGATTGCGGGCGAACTCGGACTCAATGGTGGCACGCGACCGATCAAAGGCGGCGTGGCCATTGCCCTACTCGCCCAGAAGCTTGGACTCAAAGGTGTCATCCTCCCTCGCCCCTCCGCTGAAGATGCCGCCCTCGTGCATGGCGTTGCGGCCATTCCCGTCGATAGCCTCGACGGTGCCCTACGTTTTTTAAGCGGCGAAAAAACCGTCGCCCCTCTGACCGCCATTAATCCCACACCTAATCCATCCGTCACTCACGGCGGCATCGACTTTTCCGACGTAAAAGGACAAACCAAAGTTCGTCGCGCGGTCGAAGTCGCCGCTGCTGGCGGTCATAATATTCTTATCATCGGTCCACCTGGTTCGGGTAAATCACTCATTGCGAAACGCATTCCGACCATCTTGCCCACGCCCGCTGCAGCCGAGTTTTTGGAAATTCTCTCCGTGCATTCTGCCGCTGGCATGCCGGTGAAAGAAATTACTAAACACTGGCAGCGCCCGTTTCGGGCTCCTCACCACACCATCAGCGACATCGGACTCATCGGCGGCGGCACCATACCCGGCCCAGGTGAAGTTTCCCTCGCCCACTTAGGTGTGCTCTTCCTTGACGAGTTGCCTGAGTTTCGTCGGTCTGCCCTCGAAGTTCTCCGCCAGCCCCTCGAAGACGGCTGCGTGACGGTTTCACGCGCCGCCGCCAAAATTACCCTACCCTCACGATTGATGCTGGTGGCAGCGATGAACCCGTGTCCCTGCGGCCACCTGGGCGACCGCCAAAAAGAATGCCGGTGCTCGTCTCAGCTCATCCGTAAATACCGTGCGAAAATATCGGGTCCGCTGTTGGATCGGATCGACATTCAAATCGAAGCACCGGCTTTACTCCTCGACGAATTACGCTCCAACCAACTCGGCGAGAGCTCTGCCCACATGCGCGAACGCATCGAAACCGCACGCTCTCGCCAGCGCGCCCGCTTCCCCGACCGACCCCAAGCGTGCAATGCCGTCCTTAGCGGCCAAGAGCTGCGCGACCACTGTGTGCTGGATCGTGCCCAAGGCGACCTCCTGCAACAGGCTATGGAGAAACTCGCCCTCTCCGCTCGAGCGTACGACCGGATTCTGCGCGTCTCTCGCACCATTGCTGACCTCGCTGCCTCGGAGCACATTGCCACTAGTCACTTACTCGAAGCCATTCACTACCGGTCCTTAGATCGTAACCTTTAAGATCGAGCACGGTGCCGCCTTACTCGACCGCCTTACTCGCGGTCTTAGTCACCCAGCCCTCTTTACTCAGAAAACCTGCAACTTTCACAAAGTCATTGAAGGAATTATCGTCCCACTGTCCGCAATGACCTTGGAGTAATAGCAAGCCCGTTGGCTTCTTGTCATTATAGGCTTTGATGAAGGCATCGTAACTCACCTTTCCCGTGGCGACCTCCATATTAATGGAGCGAGCAATCACTTTGCGCTTCGTATCCTTCTTGGGGCCAAACATAAAAATCTTTATCTCCGGACAGGCGTCGAGGGCGATGAGGGTGTTATCGTCGAACTGATTATAAGGTGCCCCAAAAGCATGGAAGGTGAGTCCAGTTGTTTTATTAAAAATATCACACGCATCTTTGAAATGCTTCGTTTGCGTGGCCAGGTCTGCCCCTAAAAACTCTGAAGTTTTATCGCCCGTCTTCTTGTGATCCCAGCCATGGAGCCAGAACTCAACTCGGCCACCGTTCTCGACGGCATTTTTCTTAATCCAGGCGACATCTTCCGCGTTGGGATTTGTTAATGAATCACAAATCACCCCAAAATTAACGAAGGTTTTATTCGTTTCTGCCCATTCAGCAACCCGCTTAAAGCCCTTGGGTAAACGTGCCTTCTCCCCTGCCCTTACGTCATCCAGCTTCCAGATGACGATGTTGGGCGTCGCCGCTGGCAGCACCGTCACTAAAAACGACTGCAGCACGACTAATAAAATCAAGGGATTGAAGTTCATGCGTGTCGTTAAAAATTAACCGCAAATGAACCTTTACGACAATCCTGATTTTGCGGAGTCTCTTACTAACCTAAATCAAACCCGCTCCGATAACTTACTTAGGAGGCGCCATGCATTTTAATTTCTTATTTCCGACTACCCGCCTCCACCATGCGACCGCGTGCTTGATTCAAGGTCTCCACGGGCTCGGACATTCCATTTCAGCCAACTACATCCCCGATGACCCCAAGAATGTGATGTCGAATGGCATTCTGCCGCCTTTTTTTAAATTAAAGCCCAACTATATCAGCGTCACCCAAAACTTCAGTGGTGAAAATATCATTGTCGAGCTTACGAACGGAGCGGGAAACTTAGGGACGAGACTCGAAACCATTAGCCGCCAGCGCAAAGTAATCGCCGTCAGCATGCACGATGAGGTTAATTTTATCCCCGTCAGTCCGAGCCTTTACCTCTTTCAAGGACATTATAATTCATTCGCTCAGCGCCACGGTCACAACTTCCCCCTGGCCTTTGGTCTTTCGCAGGAGATTGTAGATTACGCCGAACAACACCAACCGCAGACCCGGAAACGAGCAATTCTGCATAACTTCAGGCCGTCAGCTAACCAATGCGTGCGTGGAGCACTTGATTTATCACTCGTGCCAAATCTGCAGAAAATCATTGAGGTCAATCGCTCGTTCTCCAGCCCAAGCGAATACGTTAACCAACTTGCGTCACACCAAGCAGTGCTGTGTTACGGTGGAATGATTTACGACGATTTGCGGCAAAACCTGAACATGTTTCCTAATCAAACCTCTCCCGAGGCTTACAACTACAAGAACTTCCCTAACCACCCCGTTGTCTTTCGCTTTGACAGTTGGAGGTTTTACGAAGCTGCCATTTTCGGAGCCGCGCCCATCACACTTAACTTTGAAAAATATGGCCTCGAGACGGGCGCCAATCCACGGCCATGGATTGAGTACATTCCCGTTGAATTCGATAAAGTCGAATCCCTTCCGACAGAGCTGGCACAAAGGCTTAAAGACGATCCCGACTTCCTCATCAAAGTCGGGCAAAATGCCCGCCGCTGGGCATTGGCTAATCATTCTCCCACTGCGACAGCCCAACGGTTCCTGAACAAGTTAAAGGAAATAAATATTCTCTAAATTTGTAATAATTTCGCCGGGTCGTATCCGAATATTCCTTGCTTTTTCCCGAAGATAGTGTATAAGAGTGAACAGTGATTACTACACAGCGTCTCAACCACGCGACCTACCGGAACCGGTAAACTAATCACCCCATCCAAATCCTTCGTCGCTCGTTTCACGGCTCCATGCTCTAGGCATGTTGGCCCCTCGAACTTGCCCCATTTTTCCCGTCAGCCCGCCCTGACTCTCCGACCCATTGCGCAAATTTTAGCACCCCACTCCCGCTACCCCCTCAATCGCTAAGCGTCATAATTACCCCGTATTTATTGAGTCATATTCGCCCTCGCTGCTTTTACCTAGTTTCCAGCCCCCTATTATAGAGGCCTCACGATTGAGCCAACCCCCTCCCACTTTCCATGCCCCATCCGCACCCAACCACCCACTCCGCCATCCGCACCTCAGCCCATCGCAGCCCCCTCACGGCGCCTGAGCTCATTAACCGAGTTGAACACGCCATCGAAATTAACCCCGCCCTTAACCACTGCTTCGCCGTCATTCGTAGTAATGAGAAAATCAGCATTCAACACCTTAACCAAGCAGGCGAAATCCTGATCAAGCATCACACTGGCGGCGCATTTAATTTCATTTCCTTCGAATACCGCTCCGCGGACTTCACTTTCGTTCGTCGACTCAAGCAAGAGCTGAACACCACTTTGCAATTATCGGGCCCGATCAAGGCAAGCCTTTCCGAACCTAAGATGTTCGAGTCGCTCGGAAAGTTCATCCAATTCGTCCCGAAGTTCTTCCTGCATGATTTTATTGTCACCGAATCCGCCATCGAGTCTGCCCGCCTCTGTGAATTCGATAATTTTGAAGATATTGTCCCCGAGCTCGAGGCCTTCGGCAAGATTCGCGACACCATCAGCGGCAAGTCCTGGAACCCCGAAATCACCCCCGAGCAGATTCAAAACTATCAGCGAGTCCACCAGGATAAGCGCCTCATCCTCTATCGGGGCACCAAGCTTTACCTCTCACAATACCTCAAAATCAATAGCCATCACGACCGCGCAGAGCTCCGGATCTACTTCAAGTGGGAACCTAAGCAGAAACGACACCTCATCGGCTGGGTCGAAATGGCTAAACAAGTTTAACCCTTTTTATATGTCGCACACCTACAAAACCCAGTTGGCCGACCTCCTTCAATCCGCTCAAACTAACCTGCGCGAGAATCGCCCAGAGTTTGCGCGAGCCGATTTCCTCCAGGCGGTCAAGCTCGCCGAAAAACATTTCGGTCCGCATTCCACGGAAGCGGATGAAGCCCTCCGTCCTTTAATGGAGCTACATTTCCAATGCGATGAAATCGATGCCGGCTTCGCCTGCTTCGAGAAAATTGATCATAATTATGAATTGCGGAAAAACCAAACCCACGAACGCGTTTACTTCTATAACGACGTAGCGGTAATCTTTGGCAACAAGCGCAATAACGAAGAAGCCCACAAGCTGCTGACGCGTGCCCTCACGCTCTCCGAGAAAATTGATAAAGCTCACAGCAAGGTGCGCGTCCACACCCTGATTAACCTCGGGTACTACCACTTCCGCGACGACCGTTATGCAGAGTGTATTCGCTTCCTCCAAGAAGGCCTCCTGGAAAGTAAGACTGTCACGCCCTACCCCGCCGCTGAATACGCTAAGGCCGCCATTATTTTAGCCAGGGCACTCTTCGAAACGAAGGCGGATGCCAGCGTCGTAGTCCCCTTACTCGAGCACGCCCTGCCAGTAATCAGTAGCCTCTCGCAGACACCTACCGAAAATACCGGCATCGGCTACAACACGCTCGGGATTATTTACTACCGTGCGGGCCGACACCACGACGCCCGCTACGCCTTTAATAAGGCAGGGAGTGCCCTCGAATTCTGCCAACCCAGTTCGAAGCACTACCTCTCCCACAGCTACCTCTGGTCGTCCGATAATGAAATTAAGCTCGGCAATGCCCAACGTGCCGAATCGCTGGTGCGCAAGGCACTTGAGATCTGTATCGACCTCTATCCGGAGCATGACCCCGCCATCGTGAATGCCAAACTAGCGGTGACGGATTTCCTGATTCCGCGCGGCCATTACGTTGAGTCGGCCACCCTCCTCGAGGAAGTGATTGTCTCCATCGAGGCACGTAACGGACGCGACGACCCCAATTTACAACGCCACTGCAACAACCTCGGCTTTGTCTATGTTCACCTAGAACGCTTCCCCTTGGCCGAAGGCATCCTGCGACGGGCCCAAAAGTTCTCGCTCCAAAAATCCCCAGCCCAGCCCTGCCCCTTCATCACCAAAAACCTCGGACTCATGTACCAGAAAATGGGGTACGACGACAAAGCCATCGTTGAATATAAAAAAGCCCGGAAGCTTTTTATCACGCTACACGGCAACGAGCATCCGATGATCAGCTTCATCGATAACGCGCTACTCGAATGTGGCGAAAACTCCTAACCCACCCTTCATTCTATGCCCACCAACCCCGACGAAATAAAATCGTTCCTTGATCAACGAAAATTAAAATACGGCCACGATAAAGGGAGTAATAAGTTTCAGAGTGGCTTCAGTACGGATAATTACCTGAACGCCGCTAGCAAAAACATGTTCGCCTTTAACATCTTCTGTGAAGACGACGGCGAGATTGTCCGTATCATCGCCCCCAACCTCTTCACCGTGCCAACTAAAGCCAGCACCAAACGCAAGGCGGTCGTCTGGCAAACCCTCCTGCAAGTGAATTGGAACTGCCGCCTCATCACCTTTGAATACGATATCAACGACGGTGAGGTGCGAGCCCTGTACAACATTCCATTGGGCGATTCCTCGCTCAGCCAACAGCAATTGATGAGCGGCGTTTATTCCATGCCCACCGCCCTGGATCAATACGCACCCGACATCGTGCGTGCCATCGAGTTCGGCATTCCGCTGGAGGGCCACCGCGAATACGCGAACCAATTTGAGAAATTCATGAAGGAATGGACTCCGGCCAGCGCCTAATAATTTGTTAATTCCGTCGAATGGCAGTCTTGCCATAAGGACCAAAAGTCAGCATGCGTTACTTATGCGTTTTGCGAAATACCATGCTCTAGGGAATGACTACTTAGTCTTAGAGCCTAAGGACTGTCCGACCCTTTTCTCCGCCGAAACCATCCGCAAAGTTTGTCACCGTCATTACGGCCTGGGCTCCGATGGCATTCTCTACGGACCGATTGAGCGCACGGACGGAACTTTCGGTCTGCGCATTCTCAATCCCGATGGCTCCGAAGCCGAAAAGTCTGGCAACGGCATCCGGATTTTCTGCCGTCACCTTTTAGAAACGAAACGCATTAAGGAAGGACAAGAATTTAAGATTCATACCATCGGCGGCATGGTGGCCTGCACCGTTTTTGATGGCGGAAATCGCATCCGCGTTGAAATGGGCAAAGTCTCCTTCCGCGCCCCCATCATTCCGCACGTCGGCCCCGATCGGGAAGTTCTCGGGGAATCGATTACGGTTAACGGCAAAACTTTTAAGTACTGGGCTGCGACCGTCGGTAATCCGCACTGCGTGATTCCCGTGGACAGCCTCTCCCCCGACCTGGCCAAGACCTACGGACCTGCCCTCGAAGTGCATGCCAACTTCCCCAACCGCACCAACGTGCAGTTCATGAAAATTCTGGACCGGCAAAACGTGCAAATTGAAATCTGGGAACGTGGCGCAGGCTACACCTTGGCCTCGGGTTCGTCCTCGTCGGCCTGTGCCGCGGTTGCCCATAAAATGGGCTTAGTTGACGCTGATTTGACGGTTCATATGCCTGGCGGAAAGATTATGATTGGCATCGGGGCGGACACCTCCATCGTGATGACTGGTCCGACTACTCCGGTAGGCATCTTTGAGATGCATCCTAGAGTTACCGATCAAGACGTCGTCCTTTAAGGCGATTAGTCTTTCCCCAATTGATTTAAATGGGTGCCCGCAATGGAGCACCTCCCTACGCACGCGATTCACATGGCTCCTAAACAGCCGTTGCCGAAAATTACTGAAGACGACCTGATTGATTTGGCCGGAGGGGCAACTGTGCTCCTCGCCAAGGAACTAATTAAGAAAAGTAAGGTGAAAAAAGCCCTATGGGCCTACCCCAATGTCACGGCTACCGTCGACGATGGGACCGAGACGCGCGAGGCGAGCTGGAACCTCCGCTCCATTACTTTCCAACGCAATGAGTGCAGCTGCGACGTCTCGCTCGTGAGACGAAAACTCTGCGTTCACTCCGTCGCTGCCTACCTGACCCTAGCGGCGAAAGAGGGCTACCTTCAGCTCGAGAGCAATCCGGCACCGACTGCGAAGCCCGTCAGCGAAATCGCTGACAAAAACAATAGCAACGGTGCCGCAAAACTTGAAGCCAACGGTGCCGCCACTGGACCCAAATTACGTTCACTCAACCTTTCCCCCAAACGCGGCACACCGATCGAGGTTCGCTTCATCATTCCACCGAACATCGCCACCGCGTCGCAACGCGATGAAATCATCTGCCGACTTGAGCTACGCATCGAAGACATCCAAGTCGCCCCCGAAAACATTGATCGCACCAAGGCCTGGACCATCGAGCCCGAGACGGTCTTCTTCTTGGCCATTTTAGAAAACCTTTGTAACGGCAAACTGCAAGGCCTCCTCCCCCTCTCCCGTCGCCACCTTCGCCAACTGCTCAGCGTCGGCAATGGCCTAAAGATTTTCCGCATGGCGAATGCGCCCGAGACACCAATCGCCTGGAATGGGGCAATGCTCAACGGTGTACACGATTACTTAGACGACCCTAATCCGACGCCGCAGACCAACGCCAACGGCGAAGAATTGGATGACGAAAAAGAAGAAATTCGTGCGCAGGATCGCGGCGATGAAGATCGCCCTTGGGTAGACGGCTCAATGAAGTGGCTGCGCATTCGCCTACCCCAAAAAGCCAGCGGTGCCGTCGCCGAACTCCGCGAAGTACTCCAACGCAACGGCTTCGTCCTCGAAACCGCGACGCGCGAATGGCGACTCGGTGGCACCATCCAAGTCCTCAACTTCCTCGCTCGCCACCACAAGATTCTATGCGTTGATAACGATTCGTACTTCACCCATAATTTATCGCACTC
>CANBWJ010000032.1 GCA_947373115.1 Opitutia bacterium
CCGCTAGCCAGGGTTCGGTGGCCGGGTTCAGTCCGACGACGCGCTTTGCGCCGTTCAAAAGGCGTAGGTCGGCTGGGCTAATTTGATAACCATGGAGCTCTCCGCCGCTAGGTATCAATGACTTATGAGAGATGCTGCTTGGGGTGAGCTTCTGGGCCCAGTAATCGATCACTGTGAAAGTTGAGACGACATTCGTCTGCCCCATTCCAAGGTTGGTCCATAAAAGCGCCAAAATTAAAGTGAGTTTTTTCATAAACCGGGGTCGCCAACGGTGGGTAAACTATTGCAACTGTGTTGCAATAGATAAATGCCCTTCAAGGGGATTCTTTTCGATTTGCTTTGGGGGGGTCTATGCCTTGGAGTTTATCTTTATGCCCCAGTTTAAAGCCCTATGCGTCCACGTGGCGATGTTGGTTTTATCCGTTTCTGCTACCCATGCACAAGCGACCGCTCCGGCTGACAAGACGGCGGGTGGATCGGGCAAACCCAATGTCATCGTTCGCGACGTAAAATTTTTACAAGTAACGCTCGGCGGACAGGTTAACAAATGGAACCGGATGCAGGTTGAAGTTGAGGCCAAGAATAACCCCGACCCGAAAGCACTCAACAAGCGGTGGCTCGACAAGGTGAAGGTTACAGTTACGCAAATTTACAAAACCAGTTCCCCTAAGCCTGAAGATTGGAACTATTATCGTTCGACTGCGACCGTTCTCACTATGGAAGTCGGCTCCCCGCGCTCGTTATTATTTTACCTCCCCGGCGACATTGTGAAGCGCGATCGAATTAACAAAGAGCCTGATTTTTATTTCGTTGGACTGGAAATTGCGGGTACCGAAGAGCCAATTTTTGACGCCAAGGGAAGCCTCGTTGCGGAGCAGCAACGGGCGGTTTCGCGAGACATATCGCAGAAGGTTAAATTCGATGCCGCCAAAGATGCGGCGGATCGCGGGGTCTCGATTAATTCAGGCATTTTGCGTCCGCAGTATTTAATAACCTATCCGGACGCTCCAGTCGCGGTGCCACCTTCGCCTGAGTATATTCGCGAAGACACCCCCGCCCGCTAATCACTAATTTTTAAATTCTCCGTTCGAATGAGTCAGAAAAAAAGCATCATTGTTAACCTCGCGGCCTCGCACGTCTCGATTTCAGCTTTCCGAGCTGAGTCCTCGCGGTTATTTCTCGATAAGTTTTATGCGGAAGAATTGTTACCCGGTTTGTCAGACGACGATTGGTTGAGCGCAGCTGTAGCCGCGGTGGGTCGCCTCGTGTCGACGCACAAAATTTCTGGGGTGGTGACGGTGGTGGCACCTAGTTTCTTGCTGCTGCAAAAGACGTTAAAGGTGCCTCAAGTCGAGGCCGCTCGTCAGGCTCAAATCATTGCCTTTGAAGCGCAAAATAACATTCCTTACCCGCTTAACGAAGTGGTCTGGGATAGCCAAGTCATGTCATCGGACGGAGTGGAGGCCGAGGTGCTTCTCTTTGCCCTGCGCATTGAAGTGGCGAACCGCATTGCTAATTTAATTTCAGCAACCGGTCTTCGTCCTTACGCCATTCAGGCTTCGCCGTTGCTGGATGCACAAGCGGCCCAGTTGCATGGCGGTTACAGCACCGAAGAGGTGTTAATTGTTAATGTGGGCGCACGTACCACTGACCTCAGTTTTGTCGGTCCAGCGGGAGCCAATCTCCAATCGGCCAACATCGGCGGCAATATTCTTACGCAAGGCATCTCCGACAACTCAGGTCAGCCTTTCGTTGCGGCCGAGGCCCTTAAGCTTGCATACTTTACTGGTCAGGTTCGTTTGGCGGAAGGCGATCCGCAGCTGGCGCTGATTCAAACTAACGCTCAAGGCTTTAATCGCCGCCTCGCCCAAGATTTAAACCGACGCCTAATCAATATCCGTCGAGGCACGGCCGGTCGCCAGCCCACTCGTATTTTAATCACCGGCCGTGGTGCGGCGGTTCCAGGCTTGAGCGAGCAGTTAACCGAGTCGTTGAAACTCCCCGTCGAAATTTTTGATCCTTCCACGGTCGTCACCCTGGGCTCCGGCTTAACGCCCGATTACGTGGCCCAGTATGTTTACCAAATTTCGGAAGTGATTGGTGAGGCTGCGCGCCTTGTGCTGCCTCAACTCAAGGGCGTGAATTTAATTCCGCGCGACATCGCTGCGCAAATGACTTTCGACGCGCGCAAGCCGTTCTTGGTCGCCGCCGCTTTATTCGTCGCCCTTGCTCCCTTGCCCGTCTGGCTCGCCCTGCAAGATGCGAGCGAGTACAATGCCAAGCAGGTCATTGCCTTGAAGGCGAAGGCGAAGGAGCTGACGGGTTACCAGTCGGCCATCAAGACCACGCGAGAAGATGCCAACGCGATTTTGGCGACCAATCAGCAACTGGAGTTTGTCACGACCAATTCAGCAAACTGGCCTCTCTTCTTGGCTGACTTGCAGACGCGCGTGGCCGCTAGTAAGAATACTTGGATTGAAGAAATTCACGTTAAGCGTGACCAATCTACCTCGACTCCCATTGAAGGTGCGGAGAATCAAACTGCTGATGCCTCGACCATTCCTGGCACTAAGGTAATCGTTACGGCCCGCACTTTGCTGGATAAGGTCGCACCCGGTAAGCCTTTTAATGCGCAAGAATTGATTGATCGCCAAGGCGCCTTGATGACGAGTCTCAAACAGTCACCTTTTGTGGAAGAAATTCCAACCGACGAAATTAAACCTGATTACAAAGAGGCGAACGTGCCCAAAATCATTTTCACCATCGTCATTCGCAAAGAAAAAGCGCTCTAAGCCATGGGAAATTTCCAAAAAAATAAAATCTTCTTCAGTGTACTCATTGCTTTAGCGGCGCTCTTCGTGGGCGTTGTGGTGATGAGCTGGTTGACTTACTCGGACATGACTAAGTCGGCCAAAGATCTGACTGCGGAACAGAAAAAGTATAAGAAGCTTTTGGAAGGACATGCCTTGGTGCCTGATGCCCCTGCGGTTTCTTTGACGACCACCAATGTCGAAGTGGCGAAGCGCGATTTAACGGAACTCGAAGACCATCGCCAAAATTTATTAGCTGCCATTGCCGCTCCCGAAGATAAGCGTATCCTCGGTAAGCCTAAGTTGAGTAACGGTTCCGAGCTCGCTTCATTGATTAAGCAATCGGTGGATGAATGGACGAAGAGCGCCGTCGAGAAGGAAGTGCGTACCCTGCCTAATGAAAAATGCGATTTCGGTTTCCGTCGCTACATCCGCAACCAAGGAGCTTCCCCTAAAAAGGAGCTCACCCGCGTTGATCAACAGCGTAAAATTATCGATTTCCTCTACAAAACTCTGGCGGATTCGCGAGCCGAAGGAACCGTCCGGGCTCCACTTTTACTCGAGTCCATCGATCGCGAGCCGATTGAGACTTTCGAGAAGATTGCGGAAGGGAAGCCTGGTGCGGGCACCATGGGTCCGAATGAAAGCATCCGCAACGAGCGCGATGAGTTTAGCCCCAGCCGTTCCTTCCGTCAGCCTGGCCTAGTTGAAGCCCTTTCCTTCCGGGTTCGTTTTGTTTCAAACACTGCAACGCTCCGTAATTATATTAATAAACTTCGGGCGAGTGGTCGTCCCATTGTGATTACCTCGATTGAGGTGAGCGTGCCCTCGGCGGAAATCACCAAAATGCTTTCGGCGGTCGCACCTACCAGCGATAATGCTTCGAGCGCCCCCACGAGTCTGCCCGACTTTTTTGCGAGTGACGCCAGTTCTACTTCGAGCGGCAAGTCCGAGCCCGTTAAGGACGAGCGTAAGTTGATTGTCCGCCAGACGCCTTCACATTTCGCTGTTCAAGTTGACTACCTAACCGTCGTGGAAACCAAAAACTCGCCCGAGTCGACGCCCGCCAAAAAATAAAGAGTCACCACCATGAATTTCCGTAAAGATATTTATTTAATCGCCGCCGCACTTTTCGTGCTCGCATCAGGTGTGCTGGCTTGGGTGGCCTTGGATCAAGGTGCACTACCTAGCGTCGTTAAGCCTTTGCTTCCATCGGAAGAGGTGCGCACTAAGCTTCTGCCGGAATTAAGCGCCCCCGCTCAAGGCGTTGAGTACCCTGCGTCTCCTAAGACTCCCTTGGTTAAAGATTTGAATGATTGGTCCTCCCTGAAGGAAGACGAAGATGGTTGGAACTACGACCTCTTCACCACCGTCGATATCGATTGGAAGACGAAGGACGCCGAATACATTCCTTCGTCGCAAAAAGACATCCCCATTCCGCCGTTTGGCGTGAGCCTCGTTAAGGTTGGTCACCCGATCTACCCCTACCTTCTCCGCGGCACGATGGCGGCTCGTTCGAAAAAGGAAGCCGACCGCGAGTTCACTATCGAGAACGTGAATACGAAGGCTTATTACGAGCGCTGTAAGCTCGGTAAGCCCATCGACCCAGCTTTGCCCATCACCCCTGTTTCTTTCGTTAAGGGCGTGCTTACGGTCAAGGACGACAGCCCTGAACTAAAAGGACGATTGATTCCCTTGGATGAAGTTAAGCCCTTGGAGTTTACTGATACCACCGACGTTGTATTGGTTGCCTCTGATGATGCTGCCACAACCTGGACGTTCCATGCCGTTGGCGATAAGTTTGAGTACCAAAACGCCCGCTTTGTTATCAAAGAAATTGACTTGGATAGCAAGACGGTGACCGTTGAGAAGACCTTTAAGCCCAACCCCAAGAAGCCCGAAAAGTCCTTCCTGGAAACCCTTTCAGTGCCTGCACCTGCAGTGGCCAATCCGGCTAAAGATAAGGACGCAGCCAAGCCTGCCACCCCTGCATCCGCCCCGAGCACCAGCGACAAAAATAAACCCTCCCCTAAAAAATAACCCCTTTCAAAAAATCCCCGATGAAATCGATTCCCCGTATTAGTTTTGCTTGGTTAGCCGTAGCCGCCTTGGTCGCGGTTGGCTCCCTTGTCGCTCAAGACGTCGACCCAGTGACGCAGAAGACCCTTTTGCTGTCCGATGCACTCAAGGCCCGTGAAGACGGCAACCTGTCCGCCGCTCGCGACGGCTACTTGAAGATTCTCAAAATCGACAAAGCAGATGAAGGCGCAAAGGAAGGCTTAGCTTCGGTTGAGGCAGCTTTAGCTGCAGCTTCGGCCCAAAAGGTTTCGGCTCCAGTTGCTGAGCAGGCTGCTCCCGCCACCTCGCTCCTCGAAGCCGTGGCCCAAAATCAAAAAGCCCTTTACCGTGAAGTTCCCCAAGCCATTGCTTCGGCGAATGATGCTGCCGATAACGGCAACTATGATGCCGCTCTTAAAATCCTGGATGGCGTAGCTTCAGCGCTGCCTAATAACACCGCCGCTCAATCCTTGCGCGACGACGTCTCTTTGGCCCGTCAGGAAATTTTGACGCGTCGCGAATCAGGCGACAAGGGTGCGGACCACTTGGCTCGCGAGGAGGTTGATCGTTTGGCGAGGGCTAACTCGGCCCGCATTGATGCCGCCGAAGAATTAGTCGATGCCGCCGAAAAGCTTATCCGCAAGGGAGATTATGATGGCGCGAATGCCAATTTAGATAAGGCACGTGCCGGCCTCCCGATTAATATCGCTACGGATTCCCTGGTTCAGCGAATCGACGAAGATCGTATGACGATCCTTTCTCGCCGTGCGATTGCCGCCATCGACGCACGTGAAATGACGAAGGCAGATGCCTATATTCGCGAGTACGAAGAACGAAACAAAAAGGCCAATGGCAGTAACAGCTCCACGGCTCAGCGTTTGCGCGCCGAATACGAGTCAAAGAAGTCCGACCCCCTTTATGTTGGTATCGAAGAAATGTCCCCAGGTTTGAAGGCTAAGGATGCCCGCATTGAAGAGCTCTTAGTTAAAGGCCGAGCGCGCTACCTCTACGGCGACTACACGGGCGCCATGGATGCCTACCGCGAAGTTTTACAGTACCAGCCAAACAATTCGGAGGCTAAAGCCTTCCAGGTCCGCATTCGCCAGAATATTTCGGAGAATTCAGGTCAGTGGAATCGTGGCGTAACTAAAGGCAAACTATTGGAGCAGTTGGACGAGTCTTGGAAGCTTCCCGAAGTCTATAACCGTGAAGTGGCCTCCAATTCCAGCAAGACTGAGTCTGACCCCGTTTTAGATAAGCTCAGCGGCATCATGGTGCCCGAAATCAATATCCGCGACATGGGATTTGACCGTGCGGTGCAACAGCTGATCACAATTTCAAAATCTTACGACAAAGACGGTAAAGGTGTGAACATGTACGTGGTCGACCCCGAGCGTAAGAATCCATCGGTCAACATGACGTTGAGCGATGTATCCCTGAAGCAGGCCCTCGATATTATCGTTAAACAGGTGAACTTCTCTTACACCATTAGCCAAGGTGTGATTGAGCTTCGCCCTGACACCGGTTCGGGTGACATGGAGACTGAATTTTTCCCTCTGAGTTCGGCAGCTGAAACGAAGATGACGGGTATCAATGTGAGCGCTGCGCCTGCTGCTGCTGGTGCAGCCAGTGCCTTCAGTGGCGGAACGGGAGCCAGTGGAGATGCAAGTGCTCGTACGGAAGGAATTAAAAACTTCCTTTCACGTTCGGGTGTCGTCTTCACCGAAAATGCTCAGCTGAATTACGATGGTACAACACTGATCGTAACCCAGAACCGAAAGAGTTTGGAAAAGATTCGTAATATTCTTCGCCGCTACTCCGACATCAAACAGGTCCACATTGAAGCTAAGTTTATTGAGGTCACAGAATCTGCTTTAAATGAATTATCGTCTAACCTGAGTTTGACTTCAAAATCTAATACTGGAACTACCGCGAACCCCGTTTATGCAGTTAGAGCACAAACCAATCTTCGCTCAATGAATGCTGCATTTGGAACTAGTGCAACTGGTTCGAGCCTAAACATCGATAACAATGGTGCGTCGAGTACGATTGCCGCATACGCACCCTCGGTTAATAATGCCAATTACGGCGGTACCACTGCGAATTTTGGCGGCAGTGGTTCAGGTTTTGATGCCAAGATTGGGTCCATTGGATCCTATGACCTCTCTATTTTTCTTAAGGCTATCGAGCAGAATACTGGAGCCGATGTGATGTCGGCCCCGAGTTTAACGGTGCTCGACGGAAAAACTGCCACCATCTCGATTGCTCAGTTATTAAGGTATCCGCAGTCGTACGGTGATACGCAGGCCACTGTTTCGCAGGGAACTGGAACCGGTGCTTCTTCGGGTAATGGCGTGGCGATTACCGCTGGTACGCCCCAGGACTTCACCGTCAAAGAAGTGGGTGTGACCCTGGAAGTTACTCCAACAGTTGGCGCAGATGATTCCATCGCCTTGAACCTCAAGCCCACAGTCACTGAGTTCGAAGGGTTCGTTGAGTATGGAGGTACTTCCGTTGCCATCACCGGAAACACCACGGTTACGGTACCCTCAGGCTTTTTTCAGCCGATTTTTAGTCAGCGCCAAGTAACAACCGATGTTACCATCTTCGATGGTGCCACGGTGGTAATCGGTGGCTTGACCCGCGAAGAAGTGAAGACGGTGAACGATAAAGTTCCAGTGTTGGGTGATATCCCTCTTCTAGGAACCGCTTTCCGCTCAACCAGCAAATCAACAGTGAAGAAGAACCTCACGGTCTTCGTGACGGCTAACTTGGTTTCCCCAGGCGGCGCTCCATTGCGCAGCAACTTGCCTGGTTTGCGTGCAGGTTCCACCTTCCAGAATCCGATCATCTCTTCTCCTGGTGGTGCAGTTTACCGCGAGCCAGTGGAAGCAACTGCTGCACCTTCGGCTAAGTAGGCTTAGCGCAAGTAAGGTTAGAACGGGCCCGCCATTCGGCGGGCCTGCTTTTTTCTGGAAGAGTTCAGCGAGCCAGAGATGATAGCCACTATGCGCTGGCTGCTCGTGGATGGATTCAATCTTGTTTTTCGCAGTCATTTTGCGATGGAGCGCTCCAATCTGCGTCGCTCCTCCGACCAGTTTCCCACTGGTGCACTGCACGGCTGGATGAAGTCATTGCAGGACTTACGTGACAACGAGAAGCCCGACCGGGCGGCCGTATTCTTTGACCTCGGCGGCTCCGATCGTCACCTCGCAGTGTTGCCCGACTACAAAGCTCAGCGCGATGAGACGCCAGAGGATATCGTCCTACAGCTTCCCGAAATCAAAAAGCTCACCGCACTGCTGGGCTTCAAGGTCATCGAACAGCGCGGCGTCGAGGCCGATGACTTAATTGCTACGGCGGTGCACCGACTGTCCCAACAAGGCGATGAGTGTATTATAGTGAGTGCCGATAAAGACTTTGGTCAGTGCGTCGGTGGGTCTGTCATGCAATTGGCTCCGCCGCCCACCGCGAACCCCGCCCTCGGCTGGCGGCGTCTGGATGCCGCAGGTGTGGAGGAGAAGTTTGGCGTCCCTCCAGCATTGATTGCCGACTACTTGGCGCTGGTGGGTGATACGTCTGACAATATTCCTGGACTCAAGGGCGTCGGGCCTAAGACCGCAGTGAAGTGGTTGAAGCAATACGGTAGCCTTGAGGCCGTTCTCGCGGCGGAAGCGATTGAGCCCGTTCGTTTTGCCGAGCAAGTAAAACAGGAGGCAGATCGAATCCGCTCCAATTTATCTTTGGTGCGATTCCAGACGCACTTCGATTTTGAAATCGGCGAAATGCCCAGCGAAGACAAATCGGGCGTGATGGATTTTTTGAATACGATGGAGATGCAC
Source organism: Opitutia bacterium (assembly GCA_947373115.1). Classification (GTDB taxonomy): domain Bacteria; phylum Verrucomicrobiota; class Verrucomicrobiia; order Opitutales; family UBA953; genus UBA953. Next base: position 8,711 of record CANBWJ010000032.1, read on the forward strand.
TCCACGTTGCGACGTTATCAGCAAAAGCATGGTTTAGCCTCTGCGCCGGAGGTAAAGTCGGTCCCGCCACCCAAACCGAAGTCAGTCCAAGGCGATTTATTTGAGTAACAAAAAAGCCCGTCCAGATGGACGGGCTTTTGGTTTCAAAGCGAAAGCGAATTAGGCTTTCTTTTCTTTGCTGGCGGCAGGGGCTGCAGCGGGTGCTGCAGCGGCTGCCTTAGAGGGAGTCGGAGCTGAGGTGGCAACGGCGGGAGCAGGCTTCGCTTGGTCGCGCTTTTGCAGGTAGTTTTTCAGCTCTTCTTCGCTCATCGCGACCCAGAAGACGCCTTCGAGTACTTCGACGATTAAGTTGTTGGTGACGATGCCGTAGGTCTTGCCCATGTGTTCGGCGTTGGTGGTCAGCGTTTGCTTAACCTTAGCCAACTCTTCTTTGACGCGCTTCTTTTCGTCTTCGGTCTTGGCCGATTGCTCGGCGGCTGTGAGTTGAATCACCGCGTTTTGCTGAGCTTGGACGATTTGAATGTTGCGCTCGAGTACAGGGATTTCGCCGCCAGTGATGACGGAGAGCTGGAGTACCTTGGAGTTGCCACGTGCAATGATGTCGGACTCCTTGAAGTTAGGATCTTTACGCAGGGTGGCGATTTGTTCGTCGTTGACGGGCGTCAGCAAGCGAATGGAGGTATTTTGTATCAGGTTCGGACGGATGGATACGTGGTCGGCCTTAAAACCGTAAACCTTTTCAAAGAGGGCGTCCTTCTGGTTGAAGTCGAGTAACTCGGCATCACGTGCGCGAGTGAGGGCTTCTTTTTCGTTACCCGTGAGTGCCGACTGAATGCGTTGGGCGATGCCCATGATGCGTTGCGCTTGGGCGGTCATGACGCGGAGGTCATTGCTGAAACGCTGCATGGTTTCCGCATTGTTAATGGTGACGTACTTGAAGAAGACTTTGTCTTCGTGGCGGAGCAGGTTGGTATCAACGGCGGGCGTTGAGGCTGCAGGTGCGGTGGTAGGTGCGGTGGTCATGAGTGAGTTAGGGATTGGGGGTAAATGTTATTTTGTAGCAGGTGCCGGCGCTTTGGAGTCGGTTTTTTCTTCGAGGCTCTTTTTCTCTTCGTCAGTTAAGAGCGTGTAGAGCTTGGCTTCGGCGGTTTGGATATTGAATTCGACGGGAATCTCGAACCCGCGAGTTTTCTTAAACTCTTCGAGGCTCTTATTCACTTCCGTCTGGGTGTTGCGAATCGCTTCCTCGATTTTCTTTTTGTCTTCTTCTTTAGTGTAGCGTGGCTGGGCCTCGATTAGGCCTTGGAGGGCCCGTTTGGTTTCGAGGATGCGGCCGACTTGGACCTTGAAGGTTTCGACTTCGCCGGCGCCCTTAACGGTGTCACGCACTAAGAACTTTTTGTCTTCGGCGACGTTGACGACGCTTTCAGGCTTAAAATCTTTAGCCGCACTTAACTTGGTGTACTCTTCTTTGCTTAGAGCGGTCAGCACGCGAACGCGGGTGGCGACGACGAGGTATTGGCGTGAAAGGTCGAAATTATAAGTTTTCGCCATGGCCGCATTGTTCTCTTGGAGTTTAGTAAGCTTGGCCTGAAGCTCGTTGCCCCGGGCCTCCTTCTCGGGCGTCGTTAAGGCTAGGTCGGCAAGCTGTTTGGTGAAGGCCGCATCTTTTTGTTGGGCAGAGATTATCTGCGTGTCGCGCTCAAAGGCGGCCCACTCTTCGGGCGAGGAAATGGTTTTCACGAGGATGAACCGCTTGCCCTCGAGATCCAGGACTTCGATCTGAATGGGCTGAGGCTTTTCGGTCGCAGCGGGCGCATTGACTTCGGTTTTCTCGGCAGGCTTCGTCTCGGTCGCGGCGTGGCTTGCCGCCGCAATGACTAAAGAGGCAAAAATGGAGAGGGTCTTCATGGACGTGCTTATTGAAGGGGTAAGAGGTCTGATAGTAGACACTCACTTAAATCTAGACCAGCCCAAATGGCTGTTTTTAAGGCTTTATCGGTGTTTTTATGGCCTTTTCTAGGATCGCCGCCAAATCGATTGATTCCGCCTGCTTCTGTAGCTGTTCGTCCGCCAGCACTGCGCGCACTTTTTGGTTTTCAAATAGTCCACTTAAGTCCTTGTTATTCAACAACTCACGAACCTTCTTGTCTTCAAGTGCTTGGTAGAGGGAGGGGTGGCTTGCCAGCGCTCTGATCTCGGGGAGCGCGATGAGTCGTCGCTGAGCAGCTGGGTCTCCCATGACCTTCTTGAGCAGGTCAATTTGGATTTTTTGACGTTCGGGAATAGGCGACCAATCCTTAAGCCAGCCCGTGAAAGTCGTCGACGCCAGTTCATCCCTGGTTCGCACGCTCCAGTGAGCCGACTCTGCTTTAGGTGGCGAAATCAGTTCAAAAATCGAAGCACTAGAACAGAGGATAAGCAGTAAAATGCTAAAGTAGAGCAGGCCGGTCCAGCATCCCACCATTGCTCCGGTCACTGGGCTTTCCGCTTCATCGGCTCCAGCCGGTCTTTTGCCCAACCACCAGACGAGTGCGTAAACGATTAGGCCGGTGGCACAGGTGAGAAGCGTGATGCCGGCGATTCCACGGAGCAGCCAAGGAAAGCTCGTGCCTTGTAAGAGATAGTGGCCCGCGTCTTTACCTGCCACCCAGCCCACCCAAAGCCCCACTGTTAAAGCGAAGGGGCCAGCAAGTTGGCGAAGGGGGCCGCGCTTATAACCGCGCCAAGCACCTCGGCCCATCAGTAAGATTAGGATGAAGGCGGCAACCCAAACGCTCACAGGAAGGTCATCCATCAATTAAAGGTCTTGGATGAGCTCGCGGATTAACGGCTCTTGTTTCTCGATGCTCTCGGCCAGATTAAATTGGGCCTGGGCGCGGTATAAATTGTGACCCGCATGCTGGACTTTAAAGTAGCGGTCGCCCGCTAAGTGGTCGGTTAGAAACCGTAAGCCAAGCTCGAGCGTCATCCCCAGAATCGCCTCATAGTAGAAGGCTTCGGCGGGTCGCTGCGACATACGGTCGACTTCGACTTTATACCCATTAACAAAGGCTTCCAAGAGCTCGAGGTCGAATTTGATGTCGCTGAGTTGGACCGGACTTTCGCCTGCCGGATTGCAGAGCGAGCGCGCGGCATCTCCAAAGTCGTGCTCGCGTAATCCAGCTTGTACGGTGTCCAAGTCAATCAGCCCAATTCCTCGGCCGCTCTTAGTTTCAATCATCACATTTCCCGCCTTGGGGTCGCCGTGCGTCACGCTCAATTGTAATTTTCCTTGGGCGAGGGCTTGCGACAGAAGGAGGAGTGGCTGTTGGCGCGACTGAATGAATTCAGCGGCTTTACGGGTGCTAGGTGAAGCCTCGATCAAGGACTGGGCGCTCTCGGCTTGGAGCACCGATTCAAATTGGGTAAAGTATTGCTCCGCGTCATGGAAGCCGGGCAGGGCCAATTTAAATTGTGTGCAGGGCAGCCCTTCGACCTGGCGGTGAAAGTGCCCGAGGACGAGTCCAACCTCGAAAGCATGCTCAGGACCTTGGACGGCTTCAAATGTCTGTGCCCCAGGAATAAAAGTAAGGGCCCGCCAAATATCGCCATTCGGTTCAGCAATAAAATCTTCACCCGATTTCGTTGGGATGATTTCTGGGAAAATCCATGGACGGTCTGCCTGTTCAGCTTCCGCCTCCAGGTTTTTTTGCAAGTGTTCGGACAGTACCCTCAGGTTCTGCATCACAATAGCGGGTTCGGGAAAAACCGTTTGCCGAATTTTTTGAATGATTGCCGGGAACTCAAAGCGGCCATCGCGATAAATCGCTAAATAGGTGTCATTAATGTTACCCGCCCCAAACGGACGAACGGCAGCGGCTCGCCCGGGCAGGCTAAACTCGTTGGCGATAAGATCGGCTCGCATGGGTATAATGGTTAATTTGGTGCGATTTTACGGGGAGGCGAGGGCTTTTACACGATGCCAAGGCTTGATTTTAGTTTTGGGCTCCTCATGTTCACCTGTCCTCTGCGACGCCACCTTAGCTCAGCTGGTAGAGCATCTCATTCGTAATGAGAATGTCGCCGGTTCAAATCCGGCAGGTGGCTCCAGCGCAGGGGTAATTTCTCGGTCCGCTTGCAAAATTGGACCTTTCGACCTCCTTAAATCTATGACCCGCCGAGCCGATAAGCCCGCCCGCAGCAGTCGCGAACTCTCGCGACGCTACGACCGGAATTTTCGTGCCGACGACGCCTACCGTGCCACTTTGCCCGATATTCAAAATAAGGACGCATCCCAGATTCAAGGTGCCAACGTCCCAATCCAGCATGTAGGAATTTCTGGTTTCCACTTGCCCATGCTCGTGGCTGCCCGCGACGGTAAGCCGCTCCCACTCGAATGCACGATCACGGGTTCGGTGTCACTCGCTGCTGATCATAAGGGCATTAACATGTCGCGCATTATGCGCACTTTTTACGAGTTTAAGGACCGCGTGCTTTCGCACGAGTTGCTCGAAGAGATTTTACTGCGCTACAAGAAGGACCTCGAATGCAGTCGCGCCCGGGTGATGGTGGAATTCCGTTACCCGATTATGCAGAAGTCGCTCCGCTCGGGTCTCGCGGGCTGGCAGTACTACCGTGCCATCTTTGAAGGCACTATCGATGACCTCAATCGGGTGCGTCGATACATTCATTTCGACTTTGTTTATTCATCCGCCTGCCCCTGTTCCGCGGAATTAACCGAACATGCCCGCGAAGAACGCGAGGTTTATGGCATTCCGCATTCGCAGCGTTCAAAAGCTCGCGTGGTCGCCGAAATTAAACCGGGTAAAACCTTGTTTATCGAAGACATGCAGGAACTTTGCTTGGCCGCGTTGCACACCGAGACTCAGGTCATGGTGAAGCGCGAGGATGAACAAGCGTTCGCGGAATTGAACGGTGCCTATTCCAAGTTCGTCGAGGATGCGGCCCGCTTAGTCTACGAACAATTTGATCAGGACGCTCGGGTGTGCGACTTTGTTATCGCCTGTTCACACTTGGAGTCGCTGCACTCGCATGACGCCGTTTCAGTCATCAATAAGGGCATGCCGAGTGGGCTTTCGTCGGATTTCAGTCAGTTCAGAGACCTGATTTGCTAACGCTCTGACGGCTTGCCCATTTCCTGGCAGCCGCCTAAGTTGGCTGTCATGAGGGGGTAGCTCAGTTGGATTAGAGCAGCAGCCTTCTAAGCTGCGGGTCGCGGGTTCGAGTCCCG
>CANBWJ010000033.1 GCA_947373115.1 Opitutia bacterium
TGGTCTGCCATTATCGCTTCGCGAAAAAATAAGCGTCGCACCATTCGGCATTTGCCAGCGGGCAGACTTCGTCTTTGCTTCGCGGGAATGAAAACGTTCACCGAAAACAACGTCCCCTTTGAGCGCTGGCAAGTCGGCGCAACGACCTATGAAACCTGCCTCACACGCGGGGCCCGCTTGCTGCGCTGGAAGGTCTCCCTGCCGAACGGCACACGCGAAGTACTCCACTGGCCCGAAGGTGCAGATTTCGCACAGGACAAAGTCGGCCTAGTGCGTGGCGGTAATCCCATTCTCTTCCCTTTCATGGGACGGAACTACGCCGACGGCGAAAAGTTTTTCTGGAAAGATGACGCGGGCGTCAAACGACCTATGCCGCAGCACGGTTTCGCCCGCGATTGCGCCTTCGAATTCATCGAGTCGAGCGACCGCCACGCCCTCGTGCGCATGATCCAGAATGATCGCGCCAAGGCCTGTTACCCGTTTAAATATGAGTTTCGCGTGCGCTACGAATTCCGCGAGCTCTTCCTGCGATGCACGTTTGAATTCGAAAACCTCGATACCCAGCCGCTCCCTTGGTGCGCGGGTCACCACTTCTACTTCACACTACCTTGGCACGCCGGCCTCAGCCGTCGCGATTACACCATCAAGATTCCTTCCAAGAAACAATGGCGTCACGCCGCCGACGGAAAACTCATTCCATTTGCCGACCTCAAAGGTGCCACCGAATTCTCCTTCGATAATCCCGGACTCCCCGATTGCATTTTCACCAACCTCAAGGACGCACTGGTAACTTTCGGTCCGCGCTCGGGTGAAGAAAATATTTCTGTTAAAGTTGGCGAAGAACCCATCCCTGATAGCTGGGCTGCCGTCGTCACCTGGACGCCTGACAGCGAAGCGCCATTCTATTGCGTCGAACCCTGGATGGGCCCACCCAATAGCACCGAACATAAAAACGGACTCCGTTTTGCGGAGCCCGGTAAGGTCGAGACGTTCGTCACCGAAGTCTCGCTGGCGTAATCAGCGGCTCACGCCGCGTGCGATTACTTGCTGCTCGAGTTATTGATCGGCAGGCGCTCGCTCGACTTCTTCTTGGTGGTAGCCTTTGAGCCAGCCTTAGCAGGAACTGGGGTCAGAGGAGCCAGAGGGTCAAACGCAGGCGCACCAAAGGCGGTCAGGCCACCATCGGTCACTGGGCTAGGACCTTTTTCAGGACCGGAGCAGCCAATGAGAGTGAAAGTGAGAACAGAAAGAACGAACAATTTGCGTGCCATGGTGGTTGTGTTAGAGTGCCTCACATTACTAACGATGCCCTCCCGCTCAAGTGCAGAATCTGAATCCCTCGTGCTCTTTATTTGCACGGGCAACTTTTACCGCAGCCGCCATGCGGAAGCCCTCTTTAATTGGCATGCACTGCAGAAAAACCTACCTGCGAGGGCCTTTTCACGGGGCTTACTGACCTCTATCGTGGCCGATGAGCCGACCCTCATCTCGGTCGATACCCATAGCCGTCTCACGACTTTAGGCATCCCCCTCGAGCTCACGGGCAAGGCCCCAGTCCAACTTCAAGCGGCCGACCTCTCCCGCGCGCACCGCATCATCGCCCTCAAAAAAGACGAGCATTACGAGATGATGTTGGAGTCACACCCCGAGTGGGCCGACCGCATCGACTACTGGCACGTGCACGATATCGATTGTGCTGAACCCGTCGATGCGTTGCCCCAGATCGAGGAACATGTCCTCAATCTGGTCGCAACTTTCAAAAAGTCTTAAGACTTAAGCAGCTGAACCGGCGTCAGCGCGACGCAACGATTCGAGCAACTCACCGGCTTGATTCAAGAGACCGCGGAGTTCATCCATCGTCTCACCACTAACGTCAGCTTTAGCCAACGAGAGTTCTTTCAACGACTCAGCACGTCCGGCTAAATCCTTAGCGAGCTCATGAGCAGTCGCAATGGTCTTAGCCTTCAACTCACGTGTGCGTTGATCGAGGCGGCTCGCCAACTTATCGATATCCATACCAAGGGTACGGCTCTTCTCTTTAAGTTCAGCAGCCAAAATACGTGAGTCAGAAACGCGGCGGAGATTTTCCACCAAGCCCACTTTCGAAAGCGTCCAGATAATCCACTTCGTAGGGTCAAACTGCCAAGGCTTCACGCCGTTGCGGTAATCGTGTTGGAACTCGTGGTGGTAGTTGTGATAACCTTCACCGAAAGTGAGCAACGCCACGGCACCGCTATCGCGAGCACTATGGTCGCGAGAATAAGGCTGACGGCCAAACATGTGGCAGAGCGAGTTGATGCAGAAGGTGCCTTGTTGAACGACGACCGTGCGCAGCAGGCCAGCAATCAAGAAGCAAGCCGTGGCGGTGAGCCAAGGGCTGGTGAAACCATTCAAGGTCGCATAGGCCCAACCGATGAAGGTCGGGACGACGAAACCAACGAAAGCGCCAATCCATTGTACGTAGCGGTGCTGCCACATAACCAGAGGGTCGGCTTCGAGGTCCTTAACATTGGTGACGGGTGGCTTTGGCTTCAGACGGAAGAGTAACCAGCCAATGTGAGCGTAAAAGAAGCCCTTAGAGATATCATACGGATCTTCGTCTTCATCCACGTGCTTGTGGTGAATGCGGTGGTCGGCCGACCAATCAAGGGCCGAGTTTTCAAACGAAGCGGCACCAAAGAGGAGCACAAAGAGCTTCACCGGCCACTTAGCCTTAAAGGAGATGTGCGAGAAAAGGCGGTGATAACCGAGAGTGATGCCGAAGCCAGTTGCGTAGTAATAGAAGATAAACAGGGCAATAACGAGGCCCCAGCCCTCAACCTGTGCATGGTAGGTCCAAATGAACCATGGCACCAGGGTCAATGATAGCAACGCCGTCACAATAAGGAAGGTGGAGGTGATCCACTCGATACGGTAAATCGGGAAATTTCTGAATTTCATTACCCCCACTACTGATGGGAAACTGAAAGTTTGCGAGTCGAAATGACAGTTTAAGCTTTTACTAGAAAATGACTCAAAACAGTGCTTTTTCGAAAAAATTTCCGCTGAAACGCACGAATTTCGTTTTTGAATTCAGGCTACCCGCGGCGACGACCGAGCGAATTTTTAACCGCTAGAACGCGCACAGGCTCACGCGTTTTCACCCAAACATTATTTTCCTTCAGTAACTTCGTTGGCAAACTCTGACACGCATCACCAAAAGAAGTCACCGGTAAGCGCTGTCCCTTCGGCGAGCTATTGAAGACCGAAGCAACTTCGGCAATCTTCGCACCCGCTTCGCGTGGATCATCATCCTCGAGCACTTGTACAACCCAACCCACTAAGTCCTTGGGCAGTCCGCCCTCGGGTTCACTGATTAAAACGATGTGCTGCTTCTTCGCAGGCTTCTCGCGCTCGACGGCGTCCTCGGCGATGACCTCGCGAATCTGATTCAAGATTTCCGCGGCAATGCGGACATCGATGCCGTTTTCTTTGAGCACCTTTTGGACGACCTCGATATCGACTTTAGCCATAGCCCTATAAACAACCGCCCCGTGCGACATGGAAAGCCGGAGTTATTCGCAAATAGCCTTAGCCCGAAGCTAAGGCTATTTGAGGGGGCGCGTGGGCAAGTTGGCACGTTGGCAAGGGGCGATTAATTCAGGGGGCTTGGCTGGCAAGGTGACAAGGGGCGATACAAAATGCTTTGGGTAGGGGCGGCACTGGGTGACGCCCTTGTATCATAATTTAAAAGGGCACGACGCAGTCGTGCCCCTACCCAACAAAAAACACACCGATTAAAGTGGGCTTTAAAACTAGTATCTCCCCTTGTCACCGTGTCACCTTGCCCACGTGTCCCCTGAACTTTGTCCCCTACCCTTGCTTTCCCCTTGTCACCGTGCCAACTTGCCCACGTGTCACCTGGCAACAAAGTCTTCGGTAAAGAATGGGCCGACAACCTTCGCGCGACGAACGTTGAAAAACTCCGCACCAAACTTTCTGAGGCCCTCGGCAATCGCACGTCCTTCACCTTCGAAATCGGCTCGGGCCACGGTCACTGGCTCGCCGCCTACGCGAAGCACAACCCCGAAGAATTCTGCCTCGGCATCGACCTCATCACGGAGCGCATCGCCAAGTGCCACCGCAAGCAGACGCTCGGCCAAATCACCAACGTCGCCTTCCTAAAGGCAGAGGCCTCAGAGGTCCTCGACGCCCTCTCCCCGACCCAGCGCCTGGCCAAAATCTTCATCCTCTACCCCGACCCCTGGCCCAAGAAGCGCCACCACAAGAACCGCTTCATCAACCCCGAGAACCTCTCCCGGCTGGCCGACCACGCCGCCCCCGGCGCACTCCTCCATTTTCGCACCGACGACCCCGATTATTACGCCTGGACGGTCGCGGAACTCCAAAAACACCCCAAATGGACCATTTTGGACCAAAAACCGTGGCCTTTTGAGACCCAGACCTTCTTTGAGGAGCTTTTAAAGGCCAAAAACGACGTAATTGCCCAAAAAACGGGCGATTAATAAGGCTCAATAGAGGGGGTAATTCTTTCCCTTGCCTAGATACCCCCCAACCCTACTCATTTATCCTGTGAAGTCATTCCGTCATACCCGTATCACCTTTACGATTGGTCCCGCCACAGAGTCCGAGGCGAACCTAGAGGCGATCATTAACGCAGGTGCCAACGTCGTTCGCCTCAATATGGCCCACGCCGACCACGCCTGGGTGCGCAAGACCGTCGAACGCGTCCGCAAGGTCAGCAAAAAGATGGGCAAAGAGCTCCCCATCATGATGGACATCAAGGGACCCGAGATCCGTACGGGCTCCCGCAAAGAAGCCGCCCAACTGACCGTCGGCCAACGCGTCGACGTCACCGGCACGCCCGATGCCAAAGCCGATGGCGACGTGCTCCTCATCACTTCCAATTACCCTCAAATCATTCGCTCCGTTCCCGTCGGTGGACTCGTCCTCGTCGACAACGGCCTCATCCAGCTCCGCGTGCTCGAGCAATGCTCCGACCGCCTCCGCTGTAAAGTCGAACAACCCGGCTCACTCGGCAGCCGTCGCCACATCAATCTCCCCGGTGTTAAAATCGAACTCCCTGCCCTCACCGATAAAGACCGCGAAGACGTCGCCGTGGGTTGCGAAGTGGGCATCGACTTCTACGCACTCTCTTTCGTTCGCGAAGCAGCCGACGTGGAATGCCTGCGCAAGTTCCTGAAGGAAAAGAATTCGACCGCACACATCATTTCCAAAATCGAAGATCAATCCGCCATCGAACACCTCGGTGCGATCTTAGAAGCCACCGACGCCCTCATGGTCGCTCGTGGTGACCTCGGTATCGAAATCCCTTACGAGACCCTGCCTTCCGTACAACGCCGCGCCGTGGCCATGGCCATCGCCCTGCGCAAGCCAGTCATCGTTGCAACGCACATGCTTGAATCGATGATTCAGAACCCTGTGCCAACGCGCGCCGAAGTGACCGACGTTTCTAACGCCGTTCTCGAGATGGCCGACTCCGTGATGCTCTCCGGCGAAACCACCACCGGCAATCACCCGATCCGTTGCGTAGAAGTGATGGCCCGTATCGCCGAGACGACCGAGAAAGATATTCCTCGTCGCATCTCCAACGAACAGCAGAACGAATCTCCTAAAGTTAAACTACTCCGCGCCGCCGCCAGCTTGGCTCAAGGCCTCGGCAACACGGGCATCGTTGCCTTCACCCGCAATGGTGAAGTGCCTCGCACGCTCTCCGCGCTCCGCGCCGCGGGTTGCCCGATTTACGGTTTCGTTGAAGACATCGAAGTGCACCGCCGCATGGGCCTGCTCTGGGGTGTGACTTCTTTCCAGGAAAAATTCAGCGCCAAGGCGGAAGATAATATCACCACCGCCCTCGAGCGCCTCCGCAATGAAGGCTACTGCCAACCCGGCCAAGTGCTGGTTATCGTGACGAATGTGATCTTCGGACCACAAGTCATCGACAGTATCCAACTGCGCGAAGTGCCTAAGGCTAAATAATTCCGCACGCATGCCGAGCTCCGCACCGCTAACCGTTTCAGAATTAGCGGACGTTCTCAAGGGGCACCTCAATGGCATGGGCACGATCGAAGTGGTCGGAGAAATCTCCGGCTACAAGACGTACCCATCTGGCCACCATTACTTCTCCATCAAGGACGCCGACGCGAAGGTCGACTGCGTACTGTATAGCTTTCAGGCGCGCTGGATAAAATTCCCGATGCGCGATGGCCTCCGCGTGGTCATGAAGGCCAAGGCCGACTTCTACGGCAAGAGCGGCAAGCTCTCACTCATCGTCGATTCGATGAAACCCGAGGGCGAAGGCGACCTGCATAAAAAGTATTTAGAGCTACTCGAAAAACTTAAAGCCGAAGGACTCTTCGACGAGGCGCTAAAACGTCCGATTCCCGAATTCCCCAAAGTGGTTGCGTTCGTGACCTCTGAAATCGGCGCAGTTTGGCACGACTTCACTGAGATTTTAAAGACCCGTGGCTGGCGTGGCACGGTATGGCTCGTCCCTGCCCGCGTTCAGGGTGAATCCTGCGCTGGCTCCGTCATGCAGGGCCTCAAACAAGCCAATGCGATTCCTAACATCGACCTCATTGTGGTCGGTCGAGGCGGAGGTTCGCTCGAAGACCTTTGGGGCTTTAACGACGAGGCCCTTGTGCGTGCCGTGCGTGCGAGTGCAACGCCCGTAATATCAGCTGTTGGGCACCAGACCGATGTCACGCTGTGCGACTTCGCTGCCGACCGTCGGGCTGAAACCCCGACCGCCGCCGCCGAACTCATCGCAACTGGACAAAATAATTTAGTGAAACGACTCCAGCTCCTCGGCTCGCACCTCGCCCAGCATTCTCCGAAAGCCCGCATCCAATCCTATCATCAGGATCTGGATTTATTGTTCAATCGACTCGAGGGCGCGGCCGATGAAATTTTTGCAGACCGTCGCCATCGTCTTTCAGAATTAGGCAGCGAGCTACATCGCCTCTCGCCGAAGGCTCGACTCGGGGTTGCACGCGAACGCCTCAATCAACTCGGCACCCGACTGCAATCAGCCGGGTTTGAATCCATTCTCTCGCGCGGCTATTCGATTGTGCGTGATGCGGAAGGAAAAGTTATCAGCTCCAGTAAATCAGTTAAGACCGGCAAAAAAATCCGCCTCAAATTCAGCGACGGCGAAGCCGGAGCAGTTGGGGAATAGCGCAAAGCGCTATTCTAGGTGTCAGGTGCCAGGTCTCGGGAGAGTTTCGGGTATCGGGTACCAGGCACCAGGTGTCGGGAATTACTTCCTGAGACCTGACACCTGTATAATGATTCTCCCGGGACCTGACACCTGACACCCGAAACCCGACATCAAATTCAAACCTTTCCACCTTTGCACAGCGCCTCAGGCGCTATTTGCACCTCTGCACTGTGTCTTCCATGCAGCCCTTGCCCACGTGCCAACCTGCCCACTCGCCCCCTGAACTCTTTAAAACTTCCTCTTATAAGAAAGATTCAAGCGCACATCGCTCGAGTAATCGCTGCTGCCGCGTAATTCGGCGCCAGCGGTGAACAGACTCGAAGCCGTGGGCTTATAGGTAAGACCTCCGCCCAGTGCTACAGCCGTCTGTCCGCTACTTGGATTGTTAACGTCCGACATCGCACCCGTCGACACTCTGTATTTGGCCATTAACGTGCTGCTACTGCCGAAATCTTTCTCGAGCTTCGCTGACAAATCGTAGGATAATTTAAGACTTTGGTAGTACTTAGTAGAAATACCAACTGACGCCTGAGTAGACTTTTGGCTTAAGCCATTAACACTTAATCCCATAACCGATCCACTTTCAGTAAATGCATCGGTAGTAGCGTTGCCATAAGAGAGGCCAAGGTTCGTGAAAACCATCCAGCGATCAGCGCGCATTGTCTGAATGTCTGCCTGGACCGCAAAGCTCGTCTCCTTGAGTTTTTGGCTGGTTACTCCTGCTGCATCAGAGACTCCAAACATCGTGCGATGAGAATCAACGCTGAGGCTCGAATTAACCAGGGCTGCTTTAATGTCGACCGGGTAACTACCATTGAAGTGTAGCTTCCCAGTGACACCCATCAACTCGCCCTTGTAATCAAATCCAGTTGTGTTGGTTGAAGTTTTTCCACTGTTAAAGCCAGCGAAAAGGCCGACGCTCGCATCATCGGTGATGCTATAGTTAACGGTGAAGAATCCAGTCTGGCTGCTCAAGCTACGGTCAAAAGCTGCGGATGAGCCTCCGTGGAACTTGTTAGACACATAGTTATAATTTGCACCAACGGCCCAGCGCTTCTGCTTGTAGAAAACAGGTTGGTTTAATGCCGCGTCGGTTACCGCGCGCGTAACGGTGAGCACATAATCCGTTACCCCAAAATAAGTCTCCGCCGAGAAATCACTTATATTATAAGCAGCGTTAGTGGTGTCCTTAATGATCGCGATAGCCAGACGACCATCCGCCGAGGTGCCATCGATAAACTTCGAAGGCGTGGTGGAATTGCCCGATGTGACCGAGGCATCATAGATGGCATTGTAGACCGACCTCTGTGTCGCATTAGCAGGAGTGGTGCCTACCCATATATCTCCGAACTTTTGCGGCGAGGTACCATACGCACGACCAAGAGCATACACTGCGCCACTGTGTTGAGCGAACACTAGAGTTTGCTGAGAGTCGACGTTGTTATCGACAGCATTAAATCCACCAACAATGCCATTTGATGCATTAATGATGTTAAAACTGTCGCCACGAGACGGTACGAAGGGCGTAGTACCGGAAGCGTACCAAGAGTTTAGCTGCAACTTCGCCGCTCCTGTAATTGTAAATGAACCCCCAACGACATTATATTGATCATGGAATCCTGGTAGACTGTTTCCAGGCGTCGTTCCGCCAATCTCGGAGATAAATGTACCACCAGTCTGCGAGTAATTTCCGTAGGTCGTTACAATTGCTGGAGAGTTACCTAAATCAACCGTTCCACCATTAACCGTTACATTACCAACAATCGTACCAGAGCCTTTCAGCGTACCTCCTGCGTTAACTAGCACGTTTGCTTTTATTCCTCCGCTTTCAATAAGTGTTCCGCCATTAACCACAACACTACCAGCGACGATATTACTAGTGGTCGTTAGAGCGGCTGTACCAGTTTTCTGTACGGTGCCGCTACCAGAAAATGTTCCACCAAATGAAACGGGCGTAGTTCCGGCCTGATTAAATTCTAACGTACCCGCACCTGAGGTTGTAATTGGGCCGCGAATATTATCCGTAGTACCCGAAAGGGTTCCGGCCGTAACAACCGTTCCACCTGTATACGCATTCAGTCCAGTCAGAGTTACCTTACCCGTGCCCGACTTAGCCAACCTACCAGCACCATCAATATTTCCATTAAATGCCCCGTCAGTGTTTTGACTAAGTTCTAAAGTGGTACCTGAATTAACAGTGTAACTAACTGCCGTAAAATTGTCAGTGGTTCCAGCAAGTGTTCCACCATTAATCAAGGTGACGCCTGAGTAAGTATTAAGACCAGTAAGGGTCAACTTGCCATTACCCGCTTTATTAATTCCACCGTTTTTAATTATACCAGAAATTGTGACGTCAGAATTAGTCGTGATAACGCGGGTTAAGCCGTTCAAATCCATCACGCCCGAGAGAGTTAGGCCACCATTGTAGACGGCATCACCTAAAGTGAAGTCGCCCAATATAAGTGTTTCATTAGAAATCGTATTGGTGGTCGTGCTCGTACTAGCAATCCCAGCAGTTAGGGGCGTAGCACCAGTTGTCCCAATAGATATCGGAGTAGTTCCTGCGCCCAAAGCAGAATTATTCCCAACGCAAACAATGCCAGCCTGTAAACTGGTCCCGCCCGTGTAGGTATTCGTACCGTTTATTACATAATAGGAACTTGGGCTTGTAGAATAAAACCCAACCGAACCAGCGCCGCTAATCACGGCTGTATTTGCTTGGTTACCAAGTACTATGAGGCTCTTTCCAGATGCAATAATCGCATTACCGCCCGTCATCGTAGTCAGCGAAGAATCTGCGTTAAAATTTATCGTACCACTTAAAATATTTTGGACGGACGTGGGAATGTTGAATGTGGCATTAGCAGCCAATTTTCCTGTAATATTTAAAACTCCGCCGCTCTGAGCCATAGACATACCAACTCCAGAGAATTGACCTATAACATTACCACTTGAGATATTTAAAACACTGTTAGATTTAAGATTTATACTACCTCCAGTATACTGGTTAATCCCGCTGGTTGGGCTGTTTAAATTTACAGTGCCTCCAGAAAGCTGGTAAATCTGAGAAACGCCAGTTCCGTTGATTGTAACTACACCACCCGAAATACTCGGCCCGGATGAATTAGCGTTTGCGAAAAGCTGACCAGCAATGGTGACTGTGCCACCTGAAATTTGATCGGCATATACATTAGCACCGGCTGCCACCGTACCACTGCTAATAGAATTAGTAGCGCTGGTAAGCCTTATGTCTCCGCCTACCGTGACCGTAAGATTATTCCCATTAATAGTTGTAATATTTCCTGCCGTCAGGCTGCCAGCAACATTAAGGTTAGTTGCGAAAGAATTACCATCGCCACGAATGAAACCCGATGGCGTTGTCTCTGCGGTGGTGCTAAGCGTCCCGCCCGTTACTACACTTAAATTACCCTTAACAGTAGTCGTACCGCCAGCTATATATGGAGTCGTTAAATTACCATCTACTGTGATGATGCCATCGGCTACGCCTCCTTGAACTGCTAATCCGGGACTAGTGCTGATAGTCCCAATGACAGCGTTGCTCCCAAAATGAACTGCACCGGGCGATGGCGCGCCCGCCACTGTTGACCCTATTCCGCTTGTCAGTGTGACGGTCCCAGTTTTGGCCGAAAAATTTAAACTATTGGGGGTTGTATTCTGGTTTTGTATGACGTTTCCAGTCATCGTTAAATCTGCTGCGCTAAAATCTACATACCCCTTGGCACCAATGTATAGGCTGGCACCATTTTTAATGTTAAGTGCGGAGAACGAACCTTCATTAATAACAAACTGTGTAATGTAGGCTAAAGCGGTAGTATTTTGAACATTCAGAATCCCTGCTCCACTCTGATCGCCCAAGGTAAGTGCTAGGGGAACAGTCCCCAGGGGGTTAGTACCTGCTGCCTGAATTTGTCCATTGAGATTAACGGTAACACCTCCACCAACAATTAAGCTTGTTGCAATCTGAATAGGAGTGGTGCCAATTGTAACTATACCCCCCGCTGTAGAGGCAGTAGTGCCAACTGCGGAGGTTAAGTACAAAGACATAGCAGAAGCATTTGCTGAAGTGCCATTTACTATTCCTCCAGAAATTATTATATTGGACCCAGCTTGGGCTTGTAACTGAAGTTGTTGAGAGCTTGGGCCAGTGAATTCATTGATTAGAGCACCTTTAAACTCGAGACTTGTTCCACTATTTGCTGTTACAAGAACTGAGGTGACTCCGCTTAATTTTACCGGCCCAGAATAGACGTTGCTACCTAAGCTATTTACCAAAACCGCCTTTGTGTTTCCAGCACCATACAACTTAAGGGTCTCGTCCTTAATCTCTATTCCTCCGGATAAAGTTAGAGACCCATAGGTGGACGAAGTACTTCCATAATTTTGGTTAACAATTGTCTCATTGCCATTACCCGTCTTGCCGAGTGCTTGTGCGTTAGAGACGATAAGATTACCTGCCACGTCAACAGTACCATAAAATGAATTAATGTTACTTAAGTTAAGTGAGGTAGACGCTGTTGAAGAGCTAGGGGCCTGAATATTAATAAATGAAGACCCTGCAATACCACCATCAATACTACCACCGATAATTTGGACAGATACATTGGGGTTTGCGGTCGTCGCAGATTGAACGGTTAAACTTCCTAGCGTAGTCGTCTGTGCACCGACAGTTACAACTGTGGATTGTGCAAACCTGCTGAAAAATATATCATCACCAGTAGTAAATGTTGTATTAATTGCAGGGGAAGGGGTCCACGCGGTCCCCCCAGTAGGCGCAATTGTCGTGAAATTTTTGAAAGCCTGACCACTCTCAAGGTACCCGTTACTATTTCCATCATTATTTGGCCCCGTCCAATAGAGATTAGCCCCCTTCGCAGGGACGGCGGAGAAAGCTAAACTGGCTCCGGCGGCAGCGATCAAGAGACGACGAAAAGCAAAGGGTCGGAACTTAGGGGTCATAAGTTCGAGTAGTAAAAATTACTAACCCTCTGGGGCGAAATAATTGTATTACAATTACAACGCTGAATTATACTTCTGCTTGTATAATTTTTATTATATTTTGTATTATATTACAATTGTGAGCGGATTTATTAGGAAAGTAGTAAATTCGGGTGCCAGGTTCCAGGTGTCGGGTGCCAGGAGAGTTTCGGGTATCGGGCGTCAGGTACCAGGCGTTAATCTGCCAGGCCTCATTTCCCGAGACCCGATACCTGTCACCCGATACCTGGTCCCTGAAATTCTCCCGACACCTGACACCCGAAACCATTTCGGGCACGACGCAGTATCGCCCCTACCTGAAATGCACGGCACGCGCGGAGCGCGAGCCCTACCCGATGCCTCACCTTTTCACCTTTGCACGGAAGCCCCGCTCTTATTTGTACTTTTACACTGCATCATCAGTACGAGCCCTGCGTCTCAAATTTTATTTGCCACTTAATCCGCCGATGCCATTCTTAAAGCTAAGGAATGGAAATTTCCGTTCGACGCAGGTCTGGTTCGCCAGCCTGCGTTTCTTTTTTATAAATAACTTATCGGCGACACCGATTGATTAATGCGGCCAGCAGTCGCTATGAGCGGCTTAATGCTTTCATCGAAAGCACGGTTCGGAGATTCAGGTCTTAATACCTTTAGACCAATTGGTCTCGCACACATGTCGGCTAGTTGTAGTCCGGCGATATTACCCGATTTCTTCGCAAAGATGGGCACCCATTGGTGCTTATAATCCATTAATAGTTTAGCGACTTGCGCGTCCTCAACCCGCCCGCGTGACTCGATGATTACAGGTCTAGCTGAATTTATTGACCCCAAATCGCGCCGCAAATAATTAAGTAGCTCGAGCAAGCAATAGGCATAACTAAACGCGTATTCATGTTTTATCCGCTTATCCCAAACCAAGCTATAAACTTTAGCACCCGAGCACCTTACCCAGCTACTTAAATCTAAAATAAAATCTTTTCGTCTAATTGGATTAAGTAAAAATTTGAAGATGCCCTCAGGTCGTCGAATCTCTCGTTCGTGCAGTACGACCACATCGTGCCCAAAATGCTTTATCTTAAGTTGTGTGAGTTTAGGTAGAAAAATCTCAGTATATTGATGTGAATCAAAAACGCATGCCACCAGGACCAAGATTGGGTACTCCGGGTTACTAGCCATCGGGGCATGGTCTCCACTTTCATCAACGTATATTAGTTGCACGCAAACATTGTCACCTCGGTACAAATACCCTCAACCTCTCACCTATAAGGCCTTCACCCTACGGATTAGGTAGAGACAGCACTCCGCCGCCTAAATACATGGTACCCGATACCTGGTACCCGAGATTCTCCTGAGACCTTGCACCTGAAACCCGACACCATTCGGGCACGACGCAGTGTCGCCCCTACCTACGCAAACGCCGTACTAAGGAATAAACCCTACGGCACTGGGTTTGCCGGCAGACGTGGGGCCGCTGGAATATCGCATGATCTTAATATACATGAACGAAACCGATTTAATGGTGCAGATACTAGAAGGGGCGAACTGCAGTTACTGCTTAGTTCGCCCCTAATGTCACCGCCTGGATCCAACATACATGGTCAGGTGGTTCATTCATAATTCAACACACTCACACAAAATTGTGAAGCAAATAAATGT
>CANBWJ010000034.1 GCA_947373115.1 Opitutia bacterium
CTGGGATTTTCAACGAGCGCGATTTCCTGTCCAATCGCTTCGGCCGCAGAACTATCGTCGGTTACCTTGCGACCAAGTTCAGCGACTTTGCGATAGGCCTTAAGAATGCTTTGCGTGCGGAAGACCTGCGGAGTTTCGGCGGTCCAGACCAACGACCGATCGGGAGAACTTTCAACGGAGGCATTACCTTGGCGGGAGATTTTAACCGTGTCTGCCGAGCGACCCGCTAAAATGGCTCCGCCGGTGATCACGGCTTTATCGCGAACGAGTTTAATGGCAGCGGCCGTGACGAGTGGGCGAGCGGCATCGTGAATGTGCACCATGCCCGTGTGCGTTGTGCAAGTTTCGAGGGCGGCGAGTACGGAGTCTTGGCGGCTATCGCCACCAGGCACGAAATTAACTTCGATATCGGACTTTCCGCGAAAGCTTTCGAGGGCTTTATTGAAGCGCTCTAATTGTGCCACATCGCGATAGGTGATAACAACCGTACCAATTAATCCCGTAGCGACAAAAGCTTCTAACGAGTGGAGGAAGACTGGTTTGCCGGCGAGCGGTGCCAGGGTTTTATCGTCGACAGCCGATTGCATGCGTCGGGCTGATCCCGCCGCGAGTAAGATTAAAATGTCTTTGTTGGCCTTCACTTTACTTCGCCGATTTCGCGACGAATCTGGAGGGTCTGTGCGGACGGATCAGCAGCTTTAAGAATGGGGCGACCCACGACAATGAAACTGGCACCGCTGGCGGCGGCTTGGGCGGGCGTCATGACGCGGTTTTGGTCATCGCCTTTAGCGTCTGGGTAACGAATGCCAGGTGTGATGAGGATAGGCTTGGTACCGAGTTCTTGACGCAGCATCGGGAGTTCGAGTGGCGAGCAGACGAGCCCGTGAACTCCGGATTGAATGGCGAGGCGGCCGAGGAGGCGGACTTGTTCTTCGGGTGTGCGGGTGATGCCCACGGCATTGAGCTGGGCTTGGTCCATGGATGTGAGCACGGTTACGGCGAGCAACTGACAATCAGGAATCGATTCACGCGCAGCTTCGACGGCGCGACTGAGCATCTCGGGGCCACCGCAGGCGTGCAGGGTGAGGAGGGAGCAAGGTCGCCCCTTCAGGCTCTTGATGGCTGAAGCAACCGTGTTGGGGATGTCATGTAATTTGAGATCCAGGAAAACTTTGAAGCCCAGGGCGTGAAACTCGTCGACGATGGACGGCCCGTGACGAGTGAAAAGTTGGAGGCCGAGTTTGACCCAAACTAAATTGCCGGCGAGTGGACGAGCCAGTGCGAGTGCTTCCTCTTTGGTTTCAACATCGAGTGCGAGGATGAGTCGGCAAGCGTCAGGCATGCTGATGGACTTAAGGTACCCCGTGCCTTTTCGCCAGAATTAATTAGAGCTTAAATTTAATAACCACCTTCAGAACTTCGGTGGGTTGGGCAAAGGCGACGCCGGGTTGATGGGCGTCTTGCGGGTAGAAAACCGTAAAATAACCGCCACGCAGGTGGAGTTGAGTGGTGGAGAAAGTGGGGGCGGTGAATTTCTCAACGTCTTTGCTGGCGGAGTAGGCTTCGGAACTTTGGAGGCGAGACACGTCGGTGTGGCCGCAAGTTTCTTCACCCGAATAGATGACTTGGATGTCGCCAAAGGTTTGGTGGGCTTCCCATTTCTTTTCTGTGCTGGGCTTCGTGGTGTAACGTTGTACGCCGGCCACGCAATCGGTGCCTGCGATTTCGTATTTACCATCGGGCGTGGAGGGGTTGAAGTTCTTCAACCAATTAAACGCGGCGGGAAAGTGAGGGTGGAGGTTTTCGTATTTCGACGAATGAACTAACAAATCATGAATCATGAATGATCTTCGGTTTGAATTTCTTGAATATCATCCACGGCGAGGTCGACGGATTGTTCGGCGCCGAGCAAGGACATGAGGATGGCGATGCGTTTTTGCGGAGTGGCGAGCTTGATGACTTCGCCTTCACTGCCCGAGAAGATACCACGAATGATCCGAACCTTGGTGCCAACCTTTAGTTCGGTATCGAGCATCGAAAGAATACCGTCGGGTCCGAGGGTTTGCAGTTCGGTGATGACTTTGAGGGGCACGTCGACTGCCTGGCCGCCCTGCGTAACGAGGTGAAGGACACCTCGGGTACTACGCACGCTACCGTGGTATTCTTCGGGATTAAATTTAACAAAAATATAACCTGGGAAGAGTGGCTCAACTACTTCGCGATTCTTTTCGTGTCCGCGCCGAGTGCGGCGAACGCGGGGAAAGAGAATTTCAATTTCACCAATCGCTCTTAGGTTGCGCACGGCCACGGCCTCTTGGCGAGGTTTGGCCCGAATACAGAACCATGGAGCGTCGGGTGTCATTTACTCTTATTTCTAGCGGGTAGCCAGCCGAGGGCGATGAGGGCAACTTGCGAGAGTGCGAAGATGCTTAACCATTGGAAGCCAGATTCGGTGAAGCCGTAGCTGTGGAGTCCGACGCCGAGCAGGTTGGTGCCGAACCACGACCAGCTGGTGACGATATTGCCAAAGACGAGCATTTGCATGAAGCCTTCGCGTTTCACCAATCCGCCCCAGCGAGCGTGTAAGCAGATGGCACACCAGAGGACAATCAAGACGGCGCCATTCTCCTTAGGATCCCAGCCCCAGAATCGACCCCAGCTTTGATCAGCCCAAATACCTCCGAGCATGGTGCCGATGAAACTTGCGAGCGTGGCGAAGGCGAGAATGCCGTAGGCAGCACGTGCGACCGCGTCACCTTCTCGGTAATCGGCCTTGAAGGCACGAAGCCAGAGGTGGAGGGCACCGATTAAGCCTGCAACATAGGTGGCGGAGTAACCAAGTGTCACCGTGGTCACGTGCGTTGAGAGCCAGAAGTTGGAATCGAGCACGGCCCGCACACTCTCAAGGTTATCTTCGCCCGAGAGCCCAAGGTTGTGGGCGACGATGAGTGACATGAAACCGCTGATGCCAGCGGCGGCTGCACCGATACCGTTCTTCCAGATGCGTTCTAAGATAACGCCGAGTAAGACGGCGGCCCAGGCGATGAAAATTCCAGAAGAATATAAATTGGTAACGGGTGGGCGTTGGTGGAGCCACATGCGCACGCCGAGGGCAATGGTATGTAAAATAAAGATGCTAACGAGTAAGGCGTAGGCCCATGTGAGGTGGTTGTTTTTAACGGCAACCCACGACCAGAGGACGATTAAGACCACGATGACATAAGCAATCAGCAGCCAGTAGAAGGGCTGTAAGCGCCCAAAGGTCGTCTCCGCGTCGCTGCGATTGGTCCATGGCCCGACATGAGCGGCGTAGAGTGCGCGGACTTGATTGGCGCATTCGTCGTTGTTGCCTTCGCGCCAGGCGGTGGCGAATTGTGCGTAACGCGTGAGGGTGCCATCGGTGGCGAGGGCAGCGCGGTGAGCGGAACGTTCGGTGATGACGGAGAGTAGGGCCGTGCCTAAGTTATCCCAACTTGCATCCGTTAGATTTTTAGGTGGCACGATGCGGATGGCACCATCGCGGGCAAATTCTTGGTAACGTTGCACCAGAACCTTGAGATTCTCTTGCAGTTCTTTATCGAAGGCCGGTGCACCGTTACCCGTATTGCCACTTTTCTGCATTTGGATGGCAGCGGCATTGAGTGAGCCAAGCCAGGCTTCATATTCGCGTTGTGGTGGAATCTCGGCCGGAAGGTCGCCCGGAATAAAGGTCATCGTGAGCAGTGCGTATTGTTTCGCAGCACTCTCGAGTTGAATCAGGGCACGGTCTTCGGATTCACGCTCGGCTTGTGGAAGGTTGCGGGATTTTTCCGCTGCTCGGGTGATGGCTTCGCTATTTTTTATAATGTCATCCCAAGTGGCGAATTTAGTTTTCTCGGGGTCACGTCCGACCATTTTGAGGACGACCGGGTGGTCGATGCGAAAGGTTGGTAGCGCCCTTGCGACATGGGTGCGGAAGCAAACTTCAATGAGCCAATCAGTCGCCTTGAGGTTACGACCGTGCAGTCTTACAGGACGCAATTCTAAGGCAGCCTGAATGCCGGCGTTGATCTCGGGTAATTCGCGTGTGATGTTGGCGCGTTGTTCTGCCGTCCAGGTGGAAGGTTTTTGACCGAAGGCAATCGCTTCGATTTCGGAAAGGGCGATCTCGCGGCGGGCCCGCATTTGCAGGAGTGAGCCACTGGCGAGGGTTTCGATGGGTATGATTCGTCCGCCGCTTTGCACGGGGAGGTTGCCGAGTTCGCGAGAATCCCATTCGCCCTGGGCCTGACCCAGCGAAGGTAAGACGCCTAATAATAAAACGAGGCAGACTGATTTCGAAGCGCGGCGGGTGAGGAATTTCAAGAGGGAGGCACCGAAGTGCCAGAGTAGGCCGAGTGACATCAGGCTCACGGAGACATACGGTAGGAGCCAGCCGGGGTTGCGTACGACTTGGAGCACGCTGAGGTTTTTGCCATCGGTTGTGTTACCAAAGCTGGACTGATAGAAAGTCATACCACCATGTCGCATGGGTTGATTCATGGAGATGTTGAACGGAAACTTGCCCGTCTCGCTGCTCACTTCTACGTCGCTGGCAAAATGCTTAGGGATTTCGGTGCCAGGGTATTTGTCATGTGTGAAACGGTTGAGTTTGACGCTAAAGGGGAGGTAGATGCGTTGTCGGCGCAGATTGATTTCAAAGTTCTGATTTTGATAGGTGAAAGTTTGTGGCGGAAAGGATTCAGTCAGTTGGCTATTGAGTAACCAGACTCCGAGGGGCTGTCCGTTAGCTGACAACTCAACAACCGCGCTCGGTGTATTACCGATGGTGTCGCTGTAACTTTCAGGAGCGGAGCGCAGAGCCATGGCGGTGCCTGCGGCGATACCTTGAGTCGCAGGCACGGCTTTGGCTTCGGGCATTTGCGACTGGGCACGTAAGATTGAATTAGGAAGGTACTGCGAAACCTTGAGCGCGAAAGGTGTCCCGCTAAGGATGACGGGTGTGTTGGGTTGGCTGTTACGCAATAAGGCATCGGGTACCACCGTTACACGGTCGGTGGGTCCGTGCTGAATGACGGCGAGTTCGAATTCGCGAAAAGCTTCGGTGTAATTTCGGGAATCGTTTTCGGGAATCACCATGGCTGACTCCTCTTGGTAGGCGGCGGTGACGAAGCCCCCGACGAGTAAGAGAATCAGGCCACTATGAATGAGGGTGATGCCCAGGTGCTTGAGGCCAGTTTTGAAATGTCGAAAGTGAGCGAAAGCTAAATTAAGTACGAGTAGACCGCCCAGCAAAAAGCCTCCAGGCAGCGGGATGCGAATAGCGGCGGCAGGATTGATGGGGTAGAGGCAGAACCACGCACTGAAGTATTCTTTTTGCACATGCCAGACACCCCAGTGCACTTGTTCAAGTGTGCCGAGAAGGATGAGAACCATCGAAAGACCGAGGAGCCACACGGCGAGCTTCAGGGAAGCCAAGAAATCCAACACGACGTGTTTGGATTGGGCTTTAGATTGAAAATCTTCGTTCAAGGGAGTTGAGAGTTTTTAAAGAAAGTTAAGAAGGCTTCGGTCTGGGCAGTAACGACCGTGGCATCACCTGAGATTTTGCAAAACCATGTGGAATTATTTTTCGGTACCAGCAGGGCAACGGTCGCTCTTTTTTGATCGGCCGAAACGAGCACGAATTTCTTGCCTGCATCATTGCCCACGCTGGCATGGGTAGCAGCGGTATTGATTTCAGTTTCGTTCGCAGCGGTGAGCCCTAACTGTCCGCGCCAGCGATTCACGTTGGCGGTGACACCACCCACATCTCCTGGAAAAACGGTCACGGCGATTTCGGCTTTGGTGTCATTTTCGCCGGTAATCGTCCAACTCCCTTTGCGCATAGGATTGGGGGCATTCGCCGTCCAGTTTGCGGGTAGGGTTGCCCATTGCGGTGCACCAAAACTTGCCGCTTCGGCCTGCATCGCGGGGCTGGCCTGCATCGGAGTGGGCGCTGGGCTTGGCTTGGACTCTTGGAGGGCCTCAGCAATTTTTGCAACGCCTTCGGACTTAACCTCGTAGGTGGAAATTTTAGGCGCAGGTTTACAGGCGAGGCCTAAAGCTGATATTAAAATTATTAAATAGAAGCGCATGGTGGTGGGACACACTCAGACCGCAAAGGTTGCGAGGGACTTTACCCAAAGCAACTTTCAAGCCCACTTGTTGCTAACTATTAAGGCTTCGTAGCCTTTTGATTAGTTCGCGAAGCGGAACAGGGTGACATCCCCGTCTTTGAAGAGGTATTCTTTACCTTCGAGGCGGTACTTTCCGGCCTCACGGGCGGCGGCTACCGAACCACATTTAACGAGATCATTGTAGGCGACGACTTCGGCTTTAATGAAACCTTTTTCGAAATCGCTATGGATGACACCAGCGCACTGCGGGGCGGTCATGCCTTGGCGGAAGGTCCAGGCTCGCACTTCTTTTTCTCCAGCGGTGAAATAGGTCGCGAGGCCAAGTAATTTATAGCTACCGCGGATGAGGGCAGAGACACCGGAGTCGTCGACGCCGAGGGATTGGAGGAACTCACGGGCTTCGGCTGGAGCGAGGTCGCAGAGCTCGGCTTCGACTTGGGCGCAAATGACGACGGACTCGCAGTTGTTTTGTTGGGCGATGTGTTGGCGAACGGCGGCCACGTGGGGATTCTTGGAGGAATCGGCGAGATCGGTTTCGGCGACGTTGCAGGCGTAGAGTACGGACTTAGCGGAAAGCAAGGAGTAGGATTTCAGGCGGACACGTTCGTCATCGTTGACGGTTAGGCTTGAAGCGGGTTGGCCTTGATTGAGATGGGCGATGAGGCGTGTGAGCAATTCAACGTTCGCAATCGCTTCCTTATCTTGGCTCTTCACTTTCTTTTGATTCTTATCCAGCTGTTGTTCGGCCGATTGAATGTCGGATAAAATTAGTTCGGTCTCGATGATGCCGATGTCGCGTACCGGGTCCACTTTGCCCATGTTGTGCACGATGTCGTCGTTCTCAAAACAACGCACGACGTGAACGACCGCGTCCACTTCACGAATATTAGCGAGAAATTTATTGCCGAGGCCTTCACCCTTAGATGCACCTGCGACGAGGCCAGCGATGTCGACGAACTCGATGGCGGCGGGGATGACGACTTTGGTGCCGGCGATTTTTTGCAGTTCGTACATCCGTTCATCGGGCACTTCGACGACGCCGACATTGGGCTCGATGGTGCAAAACGGGTAGTTCGCCGCCTCGGCTTTGCGTGAGCGCGTGAGGGCGTTGAAAAGAGTAGACTTACCGACGTTAGGAAGTCCGACGATGCCTGCCTGTAACATAGATGGGCACCGTGGGCTCCCTTTTGCCCAAGGTCAAGTATCGGTCTTAATTTATGGGCAAGGCTTCCGCAGCTTCGCGCAACTTCTGACTCGGTAACACCACTTCATCGTCGGGTCCGGGGTGACCGCGGAGAATCGCCACGCGTGCGGCCATGCCACGGATTTCTAGTAGTTTAAGCGCCGCGGTCGGCTCGAGCGCACGGTTGCGTGCGACCACCGTGTCATCGACTTTGATGGAGCTTTGAAAGGCTTCACGAACCAACTGAATCACGACGACACCTGATTCAGCTGAGCCGCGACCAACGAAGCCCACGCGAGGATTGGTGGGAACCCTTGATGGCTTTTCGAAGCCGGTCGTTGCCGTCACATTCACCTCAACCGACTGATGGGCGCAGCCGATTAGGCCAACGACCATCAGTATGCTGAGGGTATGCCTCACGGACGGTGTGAATTGAGGAACTCGTTATTCTTCTGACGGAAGGCCTCGAGGGTCGCGCTAGGCATTTCAGGCTCGTTGGCCTTTTCGGCCGCGGTTTCGGCATCGATGAATTGATCGAAGCCTGGACCAGAGGTGTCGAGTTCGCCTTCGAACATGCCTTGTAACTGACGCATGCGCGTCGGGTGACGCATCTTGCGGAGTGCCTTGGCTTCAATTTGACGAATCCGTTCGCGGGTAACTTTAAAGTGACGACCCACTTCTTCGAGGGTACGTTGCACGCCATCGAGTAAACCAAAGCGTAAAATCAGAACTTCTTTTTCACGTTCCGCGAGGGAGCGTAGAACGAAGTCGATTTTTTCACGCAGCAGGCGAGTGGAAGCGGTGTCGCTAGGGTTTTCAGCCGATTTATCTTCGATAAAATCGCCGAGCGAAGTGTCTTCACCGTCACCGACGGGGGATTGCAGGGAGATCGGCTGTTGGGCCATCTTCATGATTTGCTGAACGCGATCGATGGCCATGTTCATTTCATTGGCGACCTCTTCGGCGGTGGGTTCGTGTCCTAGTTCTTGGGTAAGTTGTTTCTGGACCTGCATCACCTTATTCAGCGTTTCGATCATGTGGACCGGAATGCGAATGGTACGCGCTTGGTCGGCGATGGAGCGGGTGATGGCTTGGCGGATCCACCAGGTGGCGTAGGTGGAGAATTTATAACCGCGGCGGTATTCGAATTTCTCGACCGCTTTAACGAGGCCCATGTTACCTTCCTGAATGAGGTCGGTGAAGAGTAGGCCGCGATTTTGATATTTCTTCGCGATCGAAATCACGAGGCGGAGATTATGTTCCACCATCTCGGTCTTGGCCTGTTGTGCTTCATCGAGGTGTTTACGGACGGAGCGAACGAGGTGGAGGAGTTCGGGTGGGTTGAGGCGCCAGCGGTGTTCGATCTCTCGGGCACGGCTCGAGGAGACTTCGGGCTTGCGGGCGAGTTTCGCACGAACGTGTCCGCGCATCACCGGGGTGGGGTCGGACAGTTGACGGCAATCTTCGAGGTCGGCCTTGAGTTCGGGAAGTTCCAACCACTCTTCGAAGAGTTTCATTTTGAAACAGAACTTACGGAGAATATCTTTACAGCCTTCTTTGCTGGTGAGTTCGATTTTCTTGTAGGCTTCGCGCAGTTTGGCTTTCTTGGGAGCGTCGGCTTCGCTGAGGTATTTCTGCCAGGCCTTGTCGAGTTTGTCCTGTAATTTGGAGCACTCGTCCGTCGCCTTTGGCAGCATCTTGTAATACGCATCGCGTGATTCGACTTTCTTATCGATGACTACTTTGTCGAAACGCTCTTCTTTGCGGAGAACTTTGAGCGCCAGATCAAGCTGGTAGGGAAGGGTGAGCCAGCACGAGAAGAGAAACTCTTGGGCGCGGAGCTCAGTGTCTTCGATACGCTTTGAGATTTCGACTTCTTGTTCGCGGGTGAGCAGGGGCTTGTGGCCCATCTGCTTGAGGTAGACATTGAAGGGGTCGTACGGTGCATCGGCCGGCACGGTGCGAGCGGCTTCTTCTTCGGACTCATCGACTTTTTTGCGATACGTTTCGACTTCATCATCGTCGAGCAACTTGATGTCCAAGTTGTCGAGGATGTTCATGATGTTCTCAATCAACTCAGGATCAGTGGCACTATCAGGAATGACTTCGTTAATATTTTGAACCGTGACGTAACCGTTGGTCTTCGAGAGGCTGACTAAGATTTGGACTTTCTCGTTAATGTCTTTGGAGACGACGGGGCTGGTGATGGGTTTGCCGACAACGACGGCAGGTTTAGCGCTGACCTTGGCGGTTGCCTTGGCAACTGGTGCGGGTGCTTTCGTGGTGATGGCGGCCTTGACCGGTGCTACGGCTTTGGAGGCAATCGGTTTCGCGACAGCAACAGGTTTTTTAACGAGAACTGCTTTGACGGGGGCTTTGGCGGCTACAGCGGGTTTGGCTACCGCTTTAACGGGAGCGGCTTTGGCAAGAGGCTTGGGCAAAGCTTTAACGGCTTTGCTAGGCTTGGAGGCAGTTTTTTTGGAGTTTTTGTTTTCGGGCATGAGTGTTAGAAAATTAGTTTATTGGTGGGAGAGAGGGAGGAACCGTATTATTTTTTCGGAGCTCAATTTTCTTAGCTAAGAGTGAATTAATGGTGGCGACTTCGGAACTAGGCGTAGAGGCGATGAGGGCGTCGAGTTTGCGATTTTGCGTTTGGAGTTGTCGTTGATGGAACGCTTTTAAAATGTGGTTGATGCGAATGCGAATTTCAGGGTCTTGGTCGTGATCGTAATTAACGAGGGCATCGAGGCGGGCGCTTTCTTGTCGCAGGTCATCGTCGAGGGCGTTGATGGCATCGCGAATGCCTTTGAAATGTCCGTGGGCCGCTTCATTCAGTAAGGCCAGTAAGAGGGTGCTCGCTCGGCTGTTGGTATCAATCCACTCCAAGGGCAGGTTTTCGGAGACAGGGATAAAGTAACGATCATGCCGCAGAAGTACCCTAATTAAGTCTTCCTCGGGAGTTGTCAAGCCCCCCCCCTTGACAGGGGTGACCTCGGTGGGTTCGGCGGGTCGGAGTTGGGCAGCGGGTCGGCGGGCGGCGACGGTGGCGAGGTGGCGCTCGTAGGCCATATGCATTTCTCGGATACCGATGCCAGCGTGGCGTGCGGCCTCATTCAGGGCTTCGCGAATAATCTCTTCGGCCCCAGTTTGTTCAACGATGGGGAAGAGGGTTTCAAGGAGGGCCAGGCGTTGGGCGAGGGGAGTGTTGCTTGAGCCGACGGGTATGATGGACTGGACGCAGAATTGCATCGCGCTGCGGGCGGTGGCGACGAGGGCGGGCCATTCAGCGGCTGAGTGTGTCGAAAAATATTCATCCGGATCCTTGCCGCCGGGGAGGGAGAGGAAGCGGATATCGAGTCCCTCACGAAGTCCGATTGGTAACAGGCGTAGTGCGGCTTTTTGACCAGCGGCATCGGAATCTAGAAAGACGATGAGTCTTTGGGTGAACCGACGGAGTTGGGCGAGGTGTTCTTCGGTGACAGCGGTGCCTTGAGCGGCGATGACGCCTGGGATGCCGATGGAGTGGCAGCGGATGGCGTCGAGCTGGCCTTCAACCAGAACGAATGGATCTTCGCCTTTGCGATTGGCACGGGCGCGGTCGAGGTTGAAGACGGTGCGGGATTTTTTGAAAAGTTCAGTCTCCGGTGAATTGACGTATTTGGCTTCGCGCGAGGGGTCGTCGGCTGGGGTAATGTCCAATGTCCGTGCGGTGAAAGCGATGACTCGGCCTTGGATGTCGCGGATGGGAATGACGAGTCTGCCGCGGAAGCGACAGCGCCAGCGAATGGGGTCGGGCTGACGATCGGTCCCGAAGAAGAGTCCCGTTTGAGCGATGGCTTCTTTGGTATAGTTTTTCTTAAGTAAGCCCGGGATGAGTTTGGAGTCATCGACGGGGGCGAAGCCGATGCTGAAATCATCGGCTACCTTGGGGTCGAACTTTCGACTCTCGGTCCAATAGTTTTGAATCCACTTTCCGTGTTCGGCATCCTCGAGGAAGCAGCGACGCCAGTAGTCGGCGACGAGTTCATGGATTTCTAAAAGCTGCCCGCGCATGGAGCGCTCCGAGCTCGTTTCGCCCCCATTATCGTATTCGAGTTTAAAGCCGAAGCGCAGGGCGACGCGTTCGACCGCTTCGGGGAAGTCGAGTCCTTCGCGGGCGATGACGAGTTTGAAAGCATCGCCGCCTTGTTGCGTACTGAAGCAATACCACAGGCCGGTCTCAGGGTTAACTTTGAAGGATGGGCTTTTTTCTGACTTAAATGGACTGAGTCCCCACCAGTCGCGCCCACGCTGTTTCATTTGGGTGTAGTCACCTGCGAGAGCGACGATGTCCGCCCGTTGGCGAAGTTCATCGATAGATCTGCGAGAGATGAGGGCCACGGCTGTCAAGGGGTGTCTGTCAAGTGGGGCGGGGCAATCGAAAATAGTTCCCAATTTAAACTCAGTGGGCAAGGGGGCGTGGTGACAGGGGGGCATGGGGTGGGGTGAAGTTTTAAATGGGCCTCTACTATAGGGGCTCCCCAATCGGTAAAAACCAGTTGGGGCGACTAGGGGTGGCGTTGAGGGTTTACCGCTGGGGTGATTTGGTTTTAGGCTGTGGGCATGCGTCGCCTGCTCCCACCGATTTTGACCGCTTTGGCGGCTTTAGGCTTATGGCAGGGGTTGCCGATGCTCTGGCACGTGCCCGAATACTTGATTCCGACGCCTGGGGCCATTTACCAGGCGCTGATCCGTGAGAGTGGGTTTCTGATTCCGGCTGCGGGTCGCACAGCGTTTGCGGCTACGGCAGGTTTATCGGCGGCCATTGCCGGTGGCGTCTTATTGGCGAGTATCTTCACGCTATCGCCAGTGGTGCGTCGTTGTTTTTTACCGTGGGTTCTCATTCTGCAAATGACTCCGGTGATTGTGGTGGTTCCGCTCTTGGCCATTTGGTTGGGTGCGGGCTTAGGTAGTATTGTGGCGGTTACATTTCTGATTTCGTTTTTCCCGATTACGGCGGCAGCGGCAGCGGGAATGAATGCAGTGAATGTGCAACAGTTGGAATTATTTAAGGTAATGAAGGCATCCACATGGCAGGTTTTCTGGAAACTGCGCGTGCCGACGGCTTTACCGCAAATTGTGACGGGTGTTAAAATTGCGGCGACCTTGGCAACGGTGGGGGCTGTCAGTGGCGAATACATGGCGGGCACTAATCCAGCACAGAGCGGATTGGGTTACCTGCTGGTCATTTACTGGAGTCGCACGGAAACGGCGGCCGTCTTTGCGGTTGCGGGCACGGCCTGTGTGGTTGGCTATGCGTTTGTGGCGGCCGTCAATTATTTGGGCAGTCGGATTTTAGCCCGCAAATAGGCTTAATCGACGTACTCGGGCCACTGTAAGCGAAAGGCCATTTGGGCGTCTCGATCGGGTATTTCAGGGCGGGTGGGATCGGTCAAAAACTTTAGCGGGAAGGACGGCTTCAGGTGAAGAATGGTGATGAGTTTGTCTTCGACTTTAAAGACGGCGTACCACGCACCGCAGCCGATATCGAAAAGGTCGCCGTGGCGGCTACGAATGCGACGGGTGCGATGCGGCGAGGGATCGCGTGCAAGAATTTCGAGCATCCGATCTTTGAAGTCGATTTGCCACTCCTTGCGCAGCCAGTCCATGTGTGCCTCAGCGAGCTTGGAGAAGATTACTTGAAACGCCGGAGGGGCGGCGAGTGAGGCATCGACTTCATCAATCCAGCCTGCTTTGGAATCGGGGAAAGAATCGTAACTCGGAATGTAGGGTTTGATGTCGAAGACGGGAGTTCCTTCAACGAGGTCGCACGGACCGAGAATCAATTTATTTTTCTTAATGCCAATCAGTTGTACCGGCGTGATGCCGAGTGGGTTGGGTCGGTGAGGGGAGCGGGTAGCAAAAAGGCCACGACGCTGGGCGGGGCCGCGGGGAGGGAGGACTTGCGGGCGCCAGTCTTTGTTGCGATGGAACCACCAGATGAGCCAGATACGTTCAAATCCCACCAGGTCTTGCAGGGCTTTTTGATAAATATCACCTTCAAGGATTTCGAGAATGTTGGTCTCCGCCTGCGATTCATCGGGCTGATGACGGGCGTTAAATTTAAGTGCCTTACCGCTACGAATGTAGCCGATGGGCTTAATGGTTAGTTCTTCGCTCAAAGTCTTGGGTTTGATATCAGTAGAAAATGACAGAAATGACAAGAGGCGTTCGTACCGATGTCCTCGGCTTGCCTTCGTGGATGAGGGACTTTAACGAAGGTGTCTTGGAATCGATAATCAATCTCTCCTGTTATAAATTTGCCCCGCTCGACCAACTCGAGTCGCGCAAGG
>CANBWJ010000035.1 GCA_947373115.1 Opitutia bacterium
AGGTTAATTTTATATTCGTCCTTATTACGAGGGTCGGTCCAGCGGATCGAACAATTCTTCGCCGTGATGGTAATACCGCGCTCACGCTCGAGGTCACCCGAGTCCATGATGAGTCCGTGCTGACCACCTGCGAGCTTGTCGAGGTCTTCGGTGCGGAACATGCCGGACTGATAAAGGAGGCGATCGGTTAAAGTCGTTTTGCCATGGTCGACGTGGGCAATGACTGCAATGTTGCGTAATTTCATCTGTAAATGCCTTACGCATAGGAAAAAGGGCTTCCCTGCAAGGGGAATAAGTCAGTTTGACCACTTCTTCACACGTCCCCCACCCCGAGCCCTGTTTTACGAGGCCAAGCCATCCCGCACCAAGACCGCTTCCGGGTCTAAATCCCGACCCATAAAGTCATGGAAAAGCTTCTCGGCGGGCTCGGCATTGCCCTTCGCTAAAACCTTGTCCCGCAGTTCGCGCCCGACCTTGGCATTCAGAACCCCCTCTTTTAAGAAACGGGTAAAGGCATCAGCCTCCAGGGCTTCCGCCCACTTATAAGAATAATAGCCTGCGGCGTAGCCCGTGGCATCGGCAAAGAGGTGGGTGAAGCGACGGGCCATGGCGGGCAGCCTCCGCGTGGTCCGCGGCTGCCACGAGCCCAACTCGTCATTCCAGTGGGCATCTAAATCCGCCCCCTTCAATTCCTTGGCCCGTAAATGCAAATCGAGGTCCAACTTCGAGAAGCACAACTGTCGCATGCAACTCGTCGCCGCACGGAAATTCGCTGCCGCATCAAGCTTATGCAATAACTCCGCCGGCAAGGGCTCGCCCGTCTGGTGATGACGCGCGAACAAAGCCAACGACTCTTCTTCCCAACACCAATTTTCTAAAATCTGCGAAGGGAGCTCCACGAAATCCCAGGCCACACGCACGCCGGAGAGCGATTCAATTTCCACTTCCGATAAAAGGTGATGGAGCAAATGACCGAATTCATGGAACACGGTGGTGACCTCATCGTGCGTCAACAGGGCTTGTTGATCATTCACCGGAGGCGTAAAGTTCCCACACATCAAACCGAGGTGAGGCGCAAACGTTCCGTCGGGACGAGGTCCGCCCGTGCGGAAGAAATTCATCCAGGCTCCGCCACGCTTCGACTCACGCGGGAACCAATCGGTGTAGAATGAGCCCAAGTGACGGGCCCCGTCGTACACTTCGTAAAAACGCACCTGCGGGTGCCAAACCGACACTGGAGCGGCTTCCACGCGTGGCTCCGCCGCGCGTTGCACAATCTTCTTTCCTGCCGCATCAACTGTGAAAGTGTCACGTGCTTTAACCTGAATGCTAAATAAATTACCGAAGAGTTTAAACATTCCGGCAATCACGCCGTCCACTGGGAACCACGGACGTAAGGCTTCGTCATCAAACCCATGCATCTCACGACGCATTTTTTCGGAATAGAAACCAAATTCCCACGGATGCAACACTCGCACCGCATCCTTCTCGCATTTCGCGCGATAGGCTTCGAGCTCCTCCACTTCGACCAAGAACTTTGGACGAATCCGCTTCGCCATATCCTCAATGAAGCGTAAGGCATTGTCTCCCGACCGCGCCATTCGACGGGCGGTAGTGAAATCGGCAAAGTGATTTTTACCCAACAACTGAGCCTTCTCATCACGCAGCGCCAAAATCTCAGCGACGAGCAAGGTATTATCCCACTTCCCCTTCAAGCCCACCTGAGTGAGCGCCTCCCAACATTGCTGACGTAATGCGGCATCCTCTCCGTACTGCAGAACGGGGAAAATCGAGGGCTGTTGTAAAGTGATGCGCCACGCGTCGGGTCGCTCCTTCGCAGTGGCCGACTGCTTCGCCGCTGCCAACGCACTCGCAGGCAGACCGGCTAGGCGTTTTTCATCCGTAATAAAAAGGTCCCAATCGTTGGTGGAATCTAAAACGTTTTCCGAATACTTCTGCGTCTTCTCCGCCAAGAGTGCGTTCACTTCCGTCAGACGCGCTTTTTGCTCCACCGCTAAATCTGCGCCATTCTCTTCAAAATCGAGTAAGGTTTCTTTTAAGAAACGCTGACGCACCCCCGTGAGTGCTTTGGCTTCAGCCGTAGCCGCATACGCTTTGAAAATTTTCCAAATCTCTGGATCAAGCGTCAACGCCGTGTAGAATGCGGTCACTTCGGGCAGCAGGGCATTGTAGGCCTTACGCAAATCCGGCGAGTTCATCACCGAATCCAAGTGACTCACTAGACCCCAAGCGCGTGAAAGATCGCGCGTCGTATTTTCAAAACCAAGCATGACCGTCGCGTAATCCAGCTGTGTCGGCGGAAGGGACTTAAACTTCTCAATGTTTTCTTGGGCATTCTTTAGTGCCACTCGGATATCTGGCTCCACGGCTTCCACGCGGAGCTGACTCCAATCAAAGAGAAAATCGTTTTTGAGAAAAGGATGCACACGTGGATGATGCCCGAATTAAGCCAAATTTCAAGGGCTCACCTCGAACTTTTGTTCACGGTCAGGCTTGCGGAAACCGGCGACTCGGCAAAGGTAACTAGCTATGAGTATGGTTGAGGCTATTCCCGTTACCGCCATCGAAGTCATTCCGACCAAGGGAGGGACTGCAGTTTTTTTGGTAACGGCCGCCAAGACCATCGTCATCCAAGTCGACGCCATGATCGGCGAAGTCCTCCAAGCCGCTCAAAGCGATAAACAGCCCGAGCGCCCACAGTCGCACGATTTGATGCTGCAACTGATTCTCGGTCTCGACGCCACCATCGCCCAAGTTGCCATCGTCGAAGTCAAAGACGGCGTGTTCTTCGCTCGCATCATCCTCAAACAAGACGGACCCGTGGCTCGCAAAGTCGCCGAAGTCGACGCCCGCCCCAGTGATGCCTTAATTCTGGCCATTAAATCAAAGCGTCCCGTTTACATTCTTCGCGCCGTCATCGAAGCCTGCGAAGACATGGCGGAAACTTTGGCCCGACTCCGTAAGCAACCGTGAGCCCGCTCCTGCCGTCGCCGATTATCACTGGTACGAGGCCTTCCGTGCTCGCGCCGATGCAGGATGTGACCACGACCAGCTTCATGCGTGTCATCGGCCGCCGCGGCGCACCCGACTGGTTCGTGACCGAATACTTTCGCGTCCACGAAACCTCGACCCTCGAGAAACACATTGCCGATTCAATTGTGAATCATGGCACGGGACGACCCGTCTTTGCCCAAATCATCGGCGAAGACACCCCGCACATCGTGCGCACTATTCAGCTGCTCAAAGCGCTGCCCATCGCAGGCATTGATTTAAACATGGGCTGCCCGGCCCCGAAAGTTTACCGCAAGAACGTTGGCGGCGGCCTGCTGCGCGACCCCGCTAAGATTGATGAAATCCTGCATGCCATGCGTCAGGAAATCGATGGACTCTTCACGGTTAAAATGCGCATTGGCTTTGATGGCATGGAAAACTTTGACCGCATTCTAGGACTTATCGCTAAACACAAGGTCGACCTACTCACAGTGCACGGACGCACCGTTAAAGGGCTTTACTGGTCGGAAGTGGATTACACTGCCATTGCCCATGCCGTAAAATCCGTCCCCTGCCCTGTCATCACCAATGGCGATGTCGTTTCGGCGACTAAAGCATCGGATTTAATTGTAAAAACGGGAGCCTGCGGAATGATGATGGGGCGACACGCCATTCGTAATCCCTGGATTTTCCGTCAATGGCGCGAGAACCAACAAGGCCTACCGAGATTTCAGCCCACCTTGAGCGACGTTCGCACTTACATTCAGGAGTTGGCGGACGAATGTTGCGACGCCGCAAAGGCGACGGAAAAACAAGCGGGGCGTTTAAAAAAGTTTTTGAATTTCATCGGACTCGCCATCGATGCAGACGGGAAATTCCTGCACGACATGCGACGCACCGAAACACTGTCCGACCTTTTAAAATGCTGTGACGCACATTTACTCGGAAGCCGTGCCAGCGAAGCCTACCCCGAGGAACCTTACCGCGGACTCATTGCCCGCCCCACGCGCGAGACTCAGCAAACCTGCGAGTTGTAAGCATTCGCCCACCTCTCTTGACTCCGCCTCCAGTCTGATAAAATTGATACCATGATTCACCTCACCGAAGCCGCTGCCGTCCAAGTTAAGTCCTTGCACGCCCAGCAAGCCAATCCGGCCTCCACCCTACGCGTTCTCGTCGAGACCGGCGGTTGCTCGGGCTTCGAATACGGCATGTCGTTCGATGTGCGTAAAGACGGAGATCTCGAATTTGAAAGCCAAGGTATCAAGATTCTCATCGATCCCACCAGCCACACCTACCTCGATGGTTCGACCGTGCATTTTGATGACGGCCTCCACGGCAAAGGGTTTGAAGTTCGTAACCCGAACGCCGCCAGCACTTGCGGCTGCGGTAAGTCCTTTAATTAATGCCATTCAGTCTGCGATTCGTCTGGGTCATCCTTGCCCTGACTCCGCTCACAGTTTTTTCCGCCGCACCCATGTCGCCCTCTAATAAAGTCTTAGTCACACTCGAAACCACAGTTGGTCAGGTTGGACCTGCGCAGTCAGTAGATAAAATCGTGAAGACCGATGCCGAATGGGCCAAGCAACTCACGCCCGCCCAGTACCAAATCGCACGCGGCAAGGGCACCGAACGCCCCTTCTGCGGCACGCTTCTAGACAACAAGAAACGCGGCGTGTATTACTGCATCTGTTGCGACCTCCCACTTTTCAGTTCCGACACCAAGTTTAATTCGGGCACGGGCTGGCCAAGCTTTTTCAAACCTATTTCAGCCCAGAATGTCGCGACGTTGGAAGATAATAGCCATGGCTGGATTCGTACCGAAATCCTTTGTGCCCGGTGCGACGCGCACCTCGGTCACGTCTTTGAAGACGGACCTAAGCCCACGGGTCTGCGTTACTGCCTCAATTCGGAATCGCTAACCTTCCGGGAAGTTCCGGCGGAAAAGAAATAATTAGCGCTTCGACTTTTTCTTAGTCACCTTCGCTGACTTAACTTTACGGCGAACGACTTTCTTAGGGGCGGACTTAGCTTTCTTGGAAATAACTTTCTTAGGTGCAGGCTTCTTAACCTTCTTGGCGGCAGGTTTCTTTTTAGCCACCGCTGGCACTGCCTTTTTCTTCTTAGGCTCAACGATTGCGGACAAGACGGGTGGCTTCGGACGATCCGCCGGCGAGCCTTTCACGGCCTTCCACAACTTCGCCAAGAATTCATCCACCCCTTCGCGAGTGTAACAGGACAATGGAATGACCATGTCCTTCACTTTTTGCTTAAAGACTACTAAATTTTCGGCGGCCTTGGGCAGGTCCATCTTATTGGCCACAATAATGCGTGGCTTAGTCGCCAGAATGGGCGAATAGAGGCGCAACTCGCGCTCTAAGATGCGGTGATCGTCCCAAGGCTTACGGTTCTCACTGCCCGCCATATCAATGATAAAGACAAGCAAGGTACAGCGTTCGATGTGACGGAGGAATTGGTGACCCAGGCCACGGTTTTCGTGAGCGCCTTCAATCAGACCTGGAATGTCGGCCATGAAAATGCGGCCGTGAGTTTCGGGGTATTCAATCACACCCACATTCACGTGCAACGTGGTGAAAGGATACGGTGCCATCTTCGGACGGGCCGCGGTGAGCATATTCGTCAGCGACGATTTTCCAGCGTTCGGATAACCGACCAAACCAATATCTGCGATCGTCTTGAGCACAAAACGATAGGTGCCAGTTTCGCCTGGATATCCAGGAGTCGTGCGGCGGGGAGCTTGATTCACCGAACTCTTAAAATTCATATTGCCCAGACCGCCCTTACCGCCGGCTAAGAGTACCACGCGCTCGCCGTGCTCGGTGAGCTCAGCCAGTAAACGTCCGGTAACATCATCCACCACCTGCGTGCCTGGGGGTACGGGTAAAATGAGGTCTTCGCCGTTCGGGCCGGCACACTGACGGCCCATGCCGGGCGTGCCATTGCGGGCACTGCGGTGTGGCTGCCAGCGATAGGCCTGCAAGTCGCCCTCATTGCGATCGCAGAGCAACACAATGTCTCCACCCTTGCCGCCGTTACCGCCGTCGGGTCCGCCCTTAGGAATAAATTTTTCACGACGGAAGCTAACGCAGCCGTGACCACCGGCGCCTGATTTCAAGATAACTTTGGCTTCGTCGATAAACATGAAACCGAAGCATAGTTACAATCCTCCCCCAAGGGCGAGGAGGAAAAGTGTGTGGCAAGATTTAACGCTCTAAACCACGGGAACGACGCAACCAACGCTCGAGCGGTGCAAAGAAAATCACGTCCGCAAGAAGCCCAACCCCCACTACAACGGCCATTACACCCATTACTTGATCCATCCGCAAAAGCTCACGCCCTGCGTGTAAGAGTGAGCCCAAGCCAAAACCCGTAAGAATCACGACAAAGATTTCCGCAGCCATCAACGAGCGCCAGGCAAAGGCCCAACCCTGTTTCATGCCGCTGACAATACCCGGCAGTGCCGCTGGGAAAATCACGTGCGACCACATGTGCCAACCCTTCGAACCCATCGTCATGCCGGCACGCAAATAAAGGGGCTGCACCGAGAGCACGGATTCTTGCACCGCAATCACAACCGCCCAAACGGTACCCATGACCACCACAAATAGCACGGCTGATTCCTCTTGGCCAAACCAAAGCAAGGCGAGTGGCACCCAACACACCGACGGTAAAGTCTGCAGACCCAACGCCAACACGCCGAGCGTGTCGCGAATCCAACGTACGCGAGCACACAGTGCACCGAGCGGTACGCCTAATGCAGCACCAATCGCAAAACCAATCATCAAGCGACGCATGGTCACCCAGGTTGCCGATAATAATTCGCCATTGGTTAGAGATTCATAGAACCACTTAAAAATATGGGAAGGTGCCGGAACTAAAACTTCGTTCACATGACCCGTGCGCACAAACCATTCCCAGCCACCTAAGAAAGCGAGGGCGAGAATGGTGGGGATGACTGGACGGGCGAGTTTCATCTTAGGCATGTGGGCCTCCGTTGATTCCGTCATTTAAGTGCGACGATAACGCCGTTGTCACCTTGGCAGCGAGCGACGCCAACTCGGGGTCATTGATGCGACGAGGGCGTGGTAAATTAATTTCAAAAACTTCGCGAATGCGTCCGGGGTGCGGAGAAAGCAGGACGACGCGATCACCCAAACACACCGCCTCACGAATATTATGTGTCACGAGAATAATCGTTTTCTTTCGCTTCGTAAAAATCTTTTGTAAGTCGCCGTAAAGTTGATCGCGCGTTAGAGCATCGAGTGCTGAGAACGGTTCATCCATCAGCAAGACTCGGGGATTGGGAGCCAGTGAGCGTGCTAAAGCTACTCGCTGACGCATCCCGCCCGAGAGCTCATGAGGACGTGCTTTTTCTTTATCCGCTAAGCCCACCAACGAGAGATAATAGCGAGCAGACTCTAAGCGCTCGGCCTCAGTAAGGTCAGGCTTCAAGCGCAGGCCAAATAGAACATTATCCAAAACATTCAGCCAGGGGAACAATGCATCCTGCTGGAACATTACCAAACGATCTCGACCCGGCGAACGCACGGGCTCTTCACCCAGTAGAATCGAGCCTTCGTTAGTGTGCTCCAAGCCTGCGAGCAAACTGAGCAAAGTCGATTTTCCGCAACCCGATGGACCGACGAGCACCAAAAACTCCCCTTCCCTCACATCAAGGGAAATATCTTCCACCGCCGTGACGCGACCCGACGCCCCGTCAAAACGCTTGGTTACGTTACGCAGCGTGAGCGCGGGGGTGATGGTTTTTTCGTTACTCATTAACTTGAGGGCTTAGGAGAATGCGTCTGTGGGCGGCAACTTGGCAAGATTACAAGCGTGCAGCGACGATTACTTAGAGACGGGAACGGAGTCAGAAACCAACGATTCCAACAGCGGCGCAATCGGAGCGTCACCATTGAGTAATCCCGAAGCCTGCGAGTCCCGCAGTGCATGAGTGAAAGCGGCTGTGAGACGAGTCTTGCGAGCGGCATCATCTTCACGGGCATCAAGAACGACGCGACCCAGTGCCGTTGCAACTAATTCTGCCTTCGGTGCAGCCGAACGCGTTTCGCCGCCAATGCCATCACGTACCAACTTTTCGTGCCATGATTTATCAGCCAGAAGCTTATCGCGCAGCAAGTAGTGCGACTGCACAAAGGCCTCAATGCCTCTCTTGTTTTTAGCCAAGGCCCGACGCGATGAGGCGAGCACGGTGATAATTGAGTCCTTATTCTCCACGAGAATTTCACCGCCGAATTCTGTCGTGAGTCGAGTCACCCAGGGCTCCACCGTCCACGCCGCATCGACATCGCCACGCGAGAAGAGCAAAACGAGTTCCGCATTGGCAGCCGGAACAATTTGGGCATCGCCGCCATTGAGCGTAACCTTGAGTCCACCCTGCTTAAGCCAGACACGAGCATCAATGTCCTGTGTATTGCCGAGCTGAGGAGTCGCCACACGACGACCAATGAAATCCTTTTGGGTCTTAAGACCGAGATCCTTACGCACCACCAATGCATTACCCGCACGTGCCACTGTAGCTAAGACGCGAATCTCTTCTCCTTTGGTACGGACGTGAGCGTTGATGACGGGTGATGGCCCTACGTAAGTGAGGTCAATCGCACCCGCGAGCAGTGCCTCCATGGCAGATGGACCTGCATTGTAAGAGCGCCATTCGATTTTGGAGCCTGGTGGCAGATGTGCCAAGTGCCAGTCGGCACCTTCGCGCTCGAGTTGGCGCGCCGCAATGGCGGGCGAGTGAGTCAAGTTTGGAAAGAAACCAACTCGAACAACTACCGGCTCCTCTGCCGCACTCACGAAGGAGGCGGCAAAAAGTGCGGTGATAGCAGGAAGCAGACGCATATAATTATATTTAAATTAAAACCCTGAGAAGCTTAGAAGTTAAGTTGGAGACGGGTTAAGATGGCGTCTTCGGATTGCTTGATGACGGAAGTAGCTGCTGGGGCACCACTGGTAGCCAAATCAAACTTGGTATGAGTGTAATCCAGCGACAGGCGTGTCACTTTGCTAAGGTACCAATTAAGGCCCAGCGCATAGGACGTTGCCTTCGTGGCACTCTTATCCCTATCGGCATACGTTGTGAACGCGTTATTGTCCACGTCGAGGGCGGCAAGGCGTCCTACGACTTCAAAGGCCCCGAGTGAGCCAGCGGCGCGATCAAAATCATTGGAAGGCGTGACGCCCTTATAAGAAGCTTTTTCACCCGTGAGCACATATCCAGCCGCTAATTGCCAAGCCGTATTCTTTAAACGAGCCGCGGTAATACCAGCGGTAGTACCCACATCGGTTTTGGTGACAATGTATTCACCCAGCAAACTGAGTCCGCCGTTGTAGTAAGAGAACTGGGGTGAAACCCGTGTCACGCGTCCCGTTGAAAGTGCCGCGTCTTTCCAAGCGAAGAAGGTCTGCTGACCGTCGGTTTTAAAGCTGGAACCAATTTTCCCATTGGTGTCTTGCAAACCGTAAGATCCAGCGACACCGAACGAAAGTCCCGCAAAGCTAGAGCCTTCGTCGTTCAACCAGGGCTGGAAGGTCACGCGGGCAACGACGTCTTTACCGTCATTTGCATCTTTTTGGTCGGCGTTGCTGCCACCATCCTGGATGCCATTAAAAACGCCCACGGCATAGGAAATCGTGCCTTTGTTTAGATCGCCACCGACTTGCACGCCTATGTCCCGATTAGGTGCCACTTGTGAAACCAACGAGCGCTCAATGAAGAGAACGTTCGCATCGCTTTGCAATTGTTCAAGACCGAGCGGCACTTTGAAACGGCCGACTTTAACTTGGATTTCAGGGGCATAAGTAAGGCTAAAGTTGGCATCTAATAAAGTTGCCGATGATCCAGCGTATTCCCCGATGATTTGATACTCGGTGGTCTTATTTAATTTACCTTCGAGGCCGATGCGACCGCGTCGAAGCACAAAGGCATCATTGGCTTCAACCTTACCGTCACCAAACCAGCGAGAGTCGAGCTGGACGAGGCCGCGGACGCGGACCGAGTTAGCGGCATCAGGCGAAGCCAGAATGAAGCCCTTGTCGCCCGCGGTCGTCTCGGCGCGTTGCAGCGGACGCACCTTGGAGTCGAGCTCCTGGATACGTGCCTTAAGTACATCGATCTGCTCCTGAACGGTAAGCTCAGCCGCTTGAGTGATTGCAGCGCTGAGAAGGAAGATTGTGCTTAGTTTTTTCATTGGTTTATTTAATGATTACATCTTTAGTTATGTTATAATGATTAGAACGCAATCACAAACCGTGTCATACAACATACGATTAATCATCAAATACTTATAAAACTATATGGCTTTAAAAACA
This sequence comes from Opitutia bacterium, assembly GCA_947373115.1. Taxonomy (GTDB): domain Bacteria; phylum Verrucomicrobiota; class Verrucomicrobiia; order Opitutales; family UBA953; genus UBA953. The sequence continues at coordinate 10,366 of CANBWJ010000035.1, forward strand.
AACCAAAGGCTGGCACTCACCACCATCGCCGTCGCCGTCCAGCCGAGTATAATTACCCAAGTCGGGCTAACGTATTCGCGCATCACCTTAACGTCGCTGGTGATACGTACGAGGGGCCAGCAGGCGAAGCCCAGCTGCAGGCTCAAAATAACCTGACTCCAGAGCAGAAGTTCAACTGCCTTCCCTTCCCCGGCCCAAGCAATCACCCATAGTGCTGGCACCAACGCCGCCAAACGTGTCGAGGTTCGCACTATCCAGGCCACACCTTTGATCTTTAAGAAACCCTCCAGAACGATTTGTCCGGCGAGCGTACCAGTGATTGTTGCATTTTGTCCCGATGCTAAAAGTGCCACCGCAAAAAGCGTGGCCGCAATCGTTGAACCCAAGGCACCATTCAACAATTGATGGGCCTCACGTATATCTGAAATCACAGGGTGTCCGACTTTATGAAACGCCGTGGCACTCAAGATTAAAAGTCCAGCATTCACAAAGAAGGCAAAAATCAGTGCGAGCGTTGAATCATAAGTCGCAAATCGAATCGCCTGCTTTCGCTCTGCAACAGTCTTCCCTAAATCGCGCGTGCCCACTAATGATGAATGTAGGTAAAGGTTATGCGGCATCACCGTTGCCCCCAGAATACCCAAGGCAATAAAGAGCATGCCCGGATTCTTAAAGACCGCACCACTTGGAATGAATCCGTGCAAGATGGCCGCAATGGCTGGTTTCGCAATCAGCAGTTCAGCCCCAATACACATGGCAATTGTGAGAACTAAAACCGCCACGAGCGACTCCAACCAACGGTATCCGAGGCGGGTTAACATTAATAAAACCAACACATCTAAAGCGGTGATGAGGGATCCTATGATTAACGGGATTCCAAAAAGTAATTGCAACGCAATCGCCGAACCGAGGAGCTCAGCCAAGTCCATCGCAATAATTCCGACTTGTGCAGAGAACCAAAGGAAACCCGAAACCGCCGGCGAGTAGCGCGCACGACACGCTTGCGCGAGGTCTTGACCGGTCGCGACCTGTAAGCGCACGCACAAGTGCTGAAACAGAATGGCCATCAAATTGGCCAATAAAATGACCCAGAGCAAGGCGTAGCCAAATTCCGACCCGCCCGCCAAATCCGTCGCCCAATTCCCCGGATCCATGTAACCGACGGCGACCAAAAAACCTGGGCCCACAAAACCCAGAAACCGTCGCACTGCCGCCATTCTTGAGGCGGTCTTTTTTGCTGGATCGGACGTGTGTGACACGAAGTAGAAATCTTTTATTCGCTAACCAGTGTCAACCCACGGCATTTCTTAACGAATCAATCGCTAAGCCAGACCAAATTAATGTCCGGACAATATGCGTGCGGGTTAAGTGATTAATAACCTCTAGGTTATAGCCAGCTTGTTGTAATCGGCGGTGAGCCGGAATAGACCAAATGGCCGTAAAAACCCAAGTCAGAAGGACTAAAATAAAGCCCGTAATGGGCGCACCGTTTCGCCAGCTGAGAAAATGTCCAATCATTTGCAAAACGAGCAATGGGCCGACCACCCAGCCAACGCGACTGGTGTAACTTTGATGATGCTCGCGAAAGTTTTCGTTCCGCCAGCGTGCAAAATCGGGGTAAGTACAAAAATAAATTAGCCAGGCGACAGCAGCCATTGCCAAGTCGATTGATGGCAGAAGTTTAAGGAGCAGGGAGACTTGCATCTGAATTATAAGGTGGAAAGAAGTTGGCGAAGCTCAGCCTCTGGCTCCTCATGCCCTTGGGCTAGCGCTAACTTCAACGCTGCACCAAATGACTGCCGAGCGGCTTCTTTTTGCTGCATCGCCAACTGACATTTACCCAATAAAATCAATGGCATCATCCAGTCTGACTTTGCCTGGGTCGCGAACTGAAGGTGCTCGCAAGCGGCCTGCGCCTCCCCTTCCTGCCACAGGGCCTGGCCCAACGAAAAACGAAACATCGGGTTGGCCGGATCATTCTCCACCAGTGCTTGAAATGCTTGGGAGCGGGCCATAATTAATTAATTCTTTTTTGGCGGAAAATTAAAACCGTCAATCCCGGTAGGCGTACTTCCATGGAATAGGACCTGCCATGTAAGGGGACCGACTGGGCCCTGACCTCACCCAGATTCCCCAAACCACGACCGGCATAATGAGCAGAATCCGTGTTAATGGCTTCTTCCCATACGCCCGCATGCGGTACGCCTAAACGGTACGTGCGCTCAACGGGGGTGAAGTTTCCAACAAAAACCCAAGTACAATCGCGACCCTCGCGACAAAACGTCAGCACACTCTGCGCCCCATCGTCGGCATTAATCCAAGAGAAATTCTGAGGGTCTGACTCATAGGAAGCGATGCCCGCATCTTTTTGATAAAGAAAATTCAGATCATGTACGAGTTGCTGTATCCCGGAGTGCAAGGGGTACTGCAATAAATGCCAGTCAATCGACTGGAGGTGATTCCATTCGGCCACCTGACCAAATTCACAGCCCATGAAGAGCGATTTCTTGCCGGGCCACGCCCACTGCAACGCCAATAAGCAACGCAAGTTCGCTGCCTTGGTTGCAAAATCGATACCACCCATTTTACCCATCAGCGAGCCCTTGCCGTGCACGACTTCATCATGCGAGAAAGACTGCACAAACGCTTCTGACCAATGATAGAGCATGCCAAACGTGAGTTTGCTGTGGTGATGTTTACGGAAAAGCGGGTCCTGCTTAAAGTAATCCAAGCTGTCATGCATCCAGCCCATGTTCCACTTGTAGTCGAAACCGAGTCCACCTTCGGCGACCGACTTCGTCACGCCAGGGAAAGAGGTTGATTCTTCTGCAATCGTAATCACGCCGGGATGGTACAAGTGCACCAAAGCATTCACTTGTTTGAGGAATTCGATGGCCTCTAAGTTTTCACGACCGCCATGGCGATTAGGCAGCCACTCTCCGTCTTTCCGCGAATAATCTAAATACAACATCGAAGCCACCGCATCGACCCGGAGCCCATCAATGTGAAAGCGCTCGCACCAGGATAAAGCCGAACCCACCAAGAATCCACGCACCTCGTGTCGGCCGTAATTAAAAATCAGCGTACCCCAATCAGGATGCTCCCCTAAACGCGGGTCCGCATGCTCGTACAAGTGCGTGCCGTCAAATCGCGCCAAGGCAAAACTATCACGCGGAAAGTGTGCCGGCACCCAATCTACAATCACACCGATGTTTGCACGGTGCAAAGTGTCGACGAACATCATGAAGTCGAGCGG
>CANBWJ010000036.1 GCA_947373115.1 Opitutia bacterium
ACTGCGACGTGCAATTAATTGCGCGGGGGCTTAGGCCAGAAAGCGGGGACCCGACTTTGATAATCGCGGTAAGCGGCACCCCTGGAGAGCAAGAGGTGAGCTTCGGTAAGAGGCACGCCGGTGACACGGGTGAGCAGTAAGAACATGATTACGGCGCAGATTAATCCGGGAATTCCGAGGTAGGTGGAGTTGTAGCTGAGCAGGGCGAAGCCGACCCAGATGAGCCACTCGCCGAAATAATTAGGGTGGCGGCTCCAGCGCCAAAGGCCGATCTCACAGACTTCGTGCGACTTCGCGGTCTTCTTGAATTCAGTGAGTTGGATGTCGGAAACCGTTTCGCCGGTGACGCCGAGGGCGAGAATGACAACGCCAATCCGGTTAATGATGTTAATCTTAAAGTCACTGGCGGGTGCGATGACTGAGGCGATGACAGGCAGGCAAAGCAGGGCGAGGGCAAAGGCTTGGAGTAAGTAGAAGCGGAACATGCGGTAGCTCGTTTGAGCGCCCCATTCCTGACGCATCTTAACGTAGCGTCCGTCTTCGCGGTCGAGGTGACCGAAGATGCGGAAGGCCAAGTGTGAGCCTAGGCGTACGCTCCAGGCGCCGACGCCGATGATGAGGAGCAGGGTGGCGCCGTGCATTTTTTCGGGAGACGTCACATAGTACATCAAACAGATGAGTCCGAAGCCGTAGGCCCAAGCGGCATCAACTATGGACCAGTTGTTCAGTAGTTTGGCCCAAACCCAGCAGCCGCTAAAGAAGAGGATGGCGAGCGTGAGCACGCGTGAAAATTCAAAAGCTAAACTAAACCATTCGTTGTTCATGGAGAGGGCGGTTTGGGTTTGAGGATTTTACGGAAGATTTTTTTGAGGAAGAAATTAAAGATCCAGGCGCTGATGGGGATAACGATAAGGTAGCCAATCAGGGCATGCCAACCTGCGATACCGAATTTGGCGAAGAAGCCTGGAATGGATTCCCGAAACTGGGCGATTAAATCATCGAGGTGAATGGGAAAGGGTTCCGCGCCTGTGACTTTTTCGCCGAGGCGAATGAAGGGGACGATGAGGATGAGTTGGAGAGGGTAGGAAAAATAATTAATCGTCTGCATCACCACGTGATTGAGGCGAAAGATTTTTCCGGCGAGCAGGCAAAGGATGGTCGTTGTGCCAATGAACGGATTGACGGCAATCGCGAGGCTCACGGTTGTGGCCGCGGCAAAATCTTCCGGCGTCGCCCCTTGCTTGAGCTCCGCTAAGAGCGGGTCACGCACCTTGCGCTTAAACCAATCGACGACACGTCCCATTTAGGCGGACTTGCGAGTGAAGAAAATTTTTCCGAGGTCCGCTTCGTCTTCGGCACTGAAGAGACAGATAAGCGCGTAGCCCGCGATGGCGAAGTTACCGAGAAGCATGAGGGCGATGAACCAAGAGATGCGTGCGGCAATGGTGCGTTCGCGCCAGGCGACATAGAGCCAGAATGCCAAGAAGCCAAAGTACGCATCGAACATGGTGGCGAGGCCCCAGGGCTCGGAGCAGACGGTGACGTAGCCGCCGATGACGTTGAGTCCCTTGCCTGCGTATTCAGGAAGTGAGGTGATCGACGGCGCGGTGCACGCGTACCACGATACCCAGGTCATGGCTAAGAGGACGATGGTGAAGTAGGCAATGAGGAGGCGGCGGGCGGACATAGGGTTAATTTAGCGTTGGTGGACGAGGGGGCAAGATTTGAGAGTCGATAAACGCTGTGCAAAGGTGGAAAGGTGCAAATGTGAAAAGGTGAAGGCAGGTTTCAGGTGTCAGGTCTCAGGAGAATTTCAGGTGCCAGGTAACAGGTATCAGGATCTCTGGCCTGAAACCCGAACGCCCGACATCTGGCACCTGACACCCGAATTCTCTACCCTTTAAAATTTGGTCTCACGTACACCGCCTGAACCACGCCGATATTGCGATGCGCAAATGCGGCTTCGCAGTAGCGGAAGTAGAGCCTCCACTTGCGAATAAATCGCTCGTCGAAGCCCATGGCGCGGACCTTATCTAATTTCTGTTCAAAGGCGTCGCACCATGTTGCGAGTGTGCGGGCGTAGTCGGGCCCAAACTCTTCGAGGCGATGCAATTGGAAGCCGCCGCGTTCAGTCATGAGTTGATTGACGCGATTGATGGAAAGCAAAAGCGAGCCAGGGAAAATGTGTTTCTGAATAAAATCCACACCATTGCGGAATTGTTCGTAGCGGCTGTCGGGGCAGGTGATATATTGGAACGCCGCAATACCGTTGGGTTTGAGGAGTCGACCGACGCTCGCACAGAAATCGGGTAAGTAACGGTGTCCGAGGGCCTCCATCATTTCGATTGAGACGCATTTATCGTACGAGCCACGGTGATCGCGGAAATCCTCGAGTCGCACTTCAATCTTATCCGAGAGTCCAGCGGCCTTAATGCGTTCGTTCGCTAAATCGAATTGGGCTTTGGAAATCGTGAGCGTAGTTACGCGGCAGCCGTAATTCTTGACCGCTTGCAGGGCCCAGCCGCCCCAGCCAGTGCCGATTTCAATCACGTGGTCGGTGGGCTTGAGTTGAAGTTGTTCGCACAAGGCACGATTTTTTTGGACCTGAGCTTCAGCGAGCGTGCGACAGCCTTCCCAGCGTGCCGACGAATACATCATCGATTCGTCGAGAAAGAGTTTAAAGAAATCGTTTGAAACATCGTAGTGCTCGGCGATGTTTTGGCGGACCACTTTTTTGGAGTTCGGACGCAGCAGGTGTCCGAGGCGATCGGCGAGGCGAAGAACACCGAGGGCGACGGTGCGACGGGCGGAGCCCGACATGCCGGGCGTATGATCAACGTTTTCAATGAAGAAGCCGATGACTGCGGTTAAGTTGGGCGAATCCCATTCACCCGCCATGTAGGCTTCGGAAAATCCGATGTCGGAACCCAAGACAATCCGCCGGAAGAAATTTTCATCGGCCACTTTGATTTCCGCAACGGCGCCGGATGAATTAGTGTCGCCGAGGGTGATGGAGCCGCCTTCGGGTAGGGTTAAAACTAATTTACCTGCCTGGAGTTTGCGTAGTTCGTTGAGAACCAATCGACGCATGAAGCCGCCGCGAGCGATGGCTTGGTCGATAGAAGGGGAAGGGGTGGTCATTTTTTAGGAAGGAGCTCGGAAGTGGGGTGGCGCAGGTTGCGTTGCAGGGGAATGTCGTCTCCCTTTTTGCGGAACGGTAATTTTTTGATTAACCACAGTCCAGCGGCGTGCAGGTGAATCAGGGCGACAACCTTCAAAATGAGCAAGGGCGTCTTTAGGGTCAGCCAAAGCAGGCGCGTATCGGTCAGTGGTACCGCTCGACCCGTCCAGGTGCTGATAAGTGTTTTCTGGCCAGCTTCGTAATGATCCACGCCGAGGCATAATTTTTCACTGGGCTGTCGCAGGGTGAATTCGAATTCGGTATCGAGTCTGGAAAATGGTGAAACGTAAAACCGTTTGGGCGTGCGGAGTTTGAGAATGGATTCGCCGGACGGCAGCTTGCTCAGGCAGTTGGCACCGAGGAACCATGCTTTGCGTTCGCCGAACGTATTGTGCACTTCGGCGATGCCGCAGCGCAGTTGGCCGGCGACGGAGATCAGGAAGAAGATGACCGGGTTGTACGATTTGCCGAACGCACGGGGCATGGCCACGAGGGTGATGGTCGCATCGCTCGGCAAAATTTCGCCGTGTGCGGCACAGAAGGCGTGGACGCGTTTTGCGAGTGAGTCGCCATCGTCGCCGAAAGATTGAGGAATACCTTCGGGCTGAAAAACTTCGGCGCGAGGCAGGAAGTCTTGTTCGCGGATTTGGTAGGGCGCCCAGCCAGACTCCGACAGCATCGCTAGGCCTTGGCCGATTTTTCCGAATTCATTTAAATCAATCGCAAAACAAAAGACGCTGTGCGTGAAAGCATTTCGCTTGGGCCAGAGCCGTGCGTGCATTACGTCCGCATCGTAGAGTCTGACCATGGGTGGAATGTGGAATGAATCCGGCTTAGTGCAAGCCTACGACTCGCTAGGCCGGAGTGGGCGACCACGCATCGCGACCGAGCAGGTGACTGCATAGGCGGTGGGCGGACCACAGTCCGTCTTCGTGGAAGCCGTAACGTTGCCAGGCGCCGACAAAATGAATGCGTGCATCTGGGCGTTCGTTGAGGCCTTGCATTTTTCCTTGGGCCGCGACCGCCTCGAGCGAGAAAAGCGGGTGTTCGGTCGGGATACTTTGGATAACTTTATCCGCCTGAATTTGTTCGGGGTGGTTAATCGTTACAAAAAAGTTTCCACGATCAGTGAGGCCTTGGAGCGCGTTCATCCAGTAGTGCGTGGAAGTGGCTTCACGGCCGTCCGCATTCCAGGTACGGTAATTCCAGGCCGACCAAGCAGCGCGGGTGCGTGGCATCGGCGAGCTGTCGGTGTGCACCGTGGCGATATTTTTATTATAACCGAAGGCACCGAGGAGTTGTCGCTCTTCGGGGTTCGCATCGTTGAGCAATTGCAGGGAGTGGTCGGCGTGCGTGGCGAAGATGACGCGGTCAAAGATGGCTTCACGGTTTGCGGTTTTAACCACCACGCCTTGCGGCGTGCGGTGCACAGACACGACGCCTTCACCGAGGTGTTGGCTGACGGGGAACTGCGTCAGCAGTGCTTTAACATAGGTGCGGGAGCCGTTGACGGGCGTGAGCCATTGGTGCTGCGTGTTTAATCCCAGGAAGCCGTGATTGAAGAAAAAGCGCATCAAGGCCGCGGCGGGGAAGCCGAGCATTTTCTCGGGCGGGGTCGACCACACCGCGGAGCTCATCGGGATGAGGTAGAGATTTAAAAAATCTTCGCCGAAGTGATTTTGGGCGCACCAATCACGCAGAGAGGTCGTCTCGGCCTCAGGTGTTTGCCAGGCCTTTTGGGCGAGCTTGTTGAAGCGATTAATTTGCCAGAGTAATTTCCAGAAGCGTGGGCGGAATAAGTTGCGACGTTGGGCGAAGAGGTGATTGAGCGAGGAGCCGCACCACTCCAGTTGAGTGGGGTCGTGGCGCACCGAGAAGGACATCGAAGTTTTTTTCCAACTCACACCGAGCTCGCGAAACAATCGACAGAGGTGAGGGTAGGTTACTTCGTTGAAGACCATGAAGCCGGTGTCCATCGGTAGGGCACGACCCGTTTCAGGCTCGGTGACATCGATGGTGTGGGCGTGGCCGCCGGGGCGGGTGTCGCGATCAAACAGGGTGACCTCGTGTGACGGACTCAGGAAGCGCACGCATCCCAGTCCGCTGACGCCGGAGCCGATAATGGCGATTCGTTCACGCACGCTCTGCAGCAGCTTTCTCGAGTCGGTTTTGTTCCGCTTCGGCGTAGACGGATTCTGGAACGCCCTTGAGCCCCCAGATCAGTCCGGTCCACGACATTGCCTTTAAGACATAATAAGTCGGATCAAATTCCCACCAATAGAAACCTTGGCGTGTGGTCGCTTGGTAGCGGTGGTGATTATTGTGCCAGCCTTCGCCGAGCGTAATCAAAGTGAGGATGAAAGAATTGCGCGATTCGTCTTCGGTGGTCTTGAAGCGTTTTGAGCCCCAGACGTGTGCGAGTGAGTTAATGCACGATGTGCCATGGAAGAGCACGGTTGTGGAAATGAAGAAGCCCCAGACGAGCATTTGCATGCCCGAGGTGCCGTAGCTGGCGGGTAGCAGGGCGCCGATGGCGTAAAGGCTGATGGCGAAGAGGGCGGGGATGAGGGTGTCGAAGCGATTGAGGAAAACCAGCTCGGGGTATTTCGCGAGGTCAGGGATTTTAGTGTAATCGGTTGGGAAATTTTTCTTACTCGTGATCCATCCGATGTGCGACCACCAGAAACCGTCGACCACGGGAGAGTGTTTGTCGTCTTCTTCGTCGGAGTGTTTGTGGTGGTGGCGGTGAGTGTACGCCCACCATAGCGCGCCGCGTTGCACGGCGAGAGCGGTCCAGACCGCCATGATGAATTGGAAGGCGCGCGATGTGGAAAAAGTTTTGTGCGAGAAGTAGCGGTGGAAGAAGCCCGTGATGGCGAACATCCGGAAGAAGTAGAGGCCTACCGCGGTCCAGACGGCGACGGAACTAGCCCCGACCCAAATGACGGCGAAGCAGCCGAGGTGGAGGATAACGAAGGGGATGCTGCGTGGCCAGTCTACCGACTTAGGCGTATTGCGGAGGGCTTCGGCACCTTCAGGAATGTAGTCCGAATCAAACCAGCGAATAATTGAGCGAAAAATGCCGCTTTTAGGGGCTGGTTGGGCGGTCTCTGACATAACTCACTTTAAATATGGTTTCTGACAATTCGCAACTGCTTTGACCCGTTTGCTTTAAGGGGTAGAATTTATTTTAGACAGAAGTGCCACCCCACTACGCTTACCTAATAGCAGGATGTTCGACGCTCACTCCGATCAAGACTGGAAGGCTTGGTTTGCCGATAACGGCGCCCGGCTTCGGTTGATTGCGCGCCAGTGGACCCGGTCGGACGCCGATGCGGATGATGTGTTACAGGAGGCCTTTGTGCGTTTTTGGAAACACCAACGTCACCTTCCTGGTAACCCAAATGCCTTAATCGTCACATCCATTCGTCGATCGGCGATGGATTTACACCGTCGTACTGATCGGCGCACGGTGCGAGAGAAGGCCGTCGCGGCGGATGCCGATACGGCGATGTGGTTTGAGCCTGAGGCCGACCCTCGCTTGCAGTCGCTCGCACAGTCGTTGCCGCTATTGCCCGAAGAGCAGCGCGAGGTCGTCGTACTCAAGATTTGGGGCGACCTAACTTTTGATGAAATCGGTGAACAAATGAAAATTTCTCCAAACACCGCGGCCTCTCGGTGGCGCTATGCAATGGAGGCCCTCAAGAAATTTATCAACGCCCGCACCCATGAATGACGAATTGCCAGATTTTGAAGCTGAACTACGCGCCCTGCGTCCTAAGGCGCCGCGGGGTCATGTCACCGCTGCGATTGCTCGCGAGTTGGATGCACATGCTGCGTCGAAGGCTAAGCGTGGTCGTATTATTGCTTGGGCCTCGGGTCTGGCTTCAGCGGCTGCCGTCATGCTGGGAGTATTTTTCGTGGCACAGCGCGATGAGCTCGGCCCGATTCGCTACGAACTCGTCAGTGCGGAACAAGCCCCTGCAAATTTAGACCTCTTGGCGCCGGTGGAATTAGCCGACGGATCGTATGCACGTCCCGTTCGCTTGCGGTGGAATAATACCACGCACTGGGCGGACGTGAAGAAGGGGACGCATTTAATTGATTACCGCCCGGCGGAGCAATTGGCCCTCATTCCACTCGAAACTTATTAAACAAAAATCCACAGCGCCCACGCTTATTATTATAAGTTAATTATTTATGAACTCCCTCCGTCAAATTCCCCTGCACATGTTGATGCTCGCTGGCTTAGTTGGTCCGCTGGTGGCTCAAGAAAATGAATCTGCCCCACAGGCACCCGCTGCTAAGGTGAAACCAGCGGCGTTTGCGTACGCGGGTATTAGCCCGGCGACAGTGACGGAGCGTGTGCGACTTGGAGTAACTTCTGACGACGTGCCACCGGGTGTGGGTGTGATGGTTGCTTTTGTGGACCCGAAGGGCCCATCGATGGGTTTATTGGATGAAGATGATATTTTAATTCGCCTGGATGATCAGGTGTTGGTGAACCCTGAGCAATTCCGTGCGTTGATTCGCATGCATCAGCCGGGTGATGTTGTAAAGATTGTTGCAGTGCGTGAAGACGAGGTTGTGAAAGTGGATTTAAAATTAGGTTCACGTAATGCACCAGTCGTGGTTGCACCTAAGGCTAAGAAATCGAGTGCTCCGAAGGCTGCTCCGAAAGCGGCGGACGAGTCAGCTCCCGCTGAAGCACCTAAAGCAATGACGCCTCCACGAATGGGGCTTACGATTAATGGCCAAACCTTTGAACTCGGGCAGGTTCCGGGTGGGCAGGTTATTATCTTGGATCCGACTCAGGGTTTCCCTCCTGAAATCATTCAGCAATTTAACGAAATGCGTATGCGGGGCATGGCGATTCCGATGATGCCTGGAATGGTGGTACCTCGTGCACCGCAGCCAGAGGTTGCGCCCGAAAAGGAATCGGTGCCCGCGCCGCAGGCACCTGCTGTGCAGTCGAAATCTAAGTCGTTCTCTTTCACTTTCGGCGCGCAGAATGGTGCGGCGGTGACCTCGAGTAGTGTGGCGTCAGATAAAGATGGCACGGTAGCAGTCGATGAACGTGACGGAAAAAAGCATGCGGTGATTAAAGACGCTGCCGGCAAAGTTTTGTTTGATGGCGATGTGACGATGGATGCGGATCGTGCAAAAATTCCAGCTGAGATTCGTCAGCGCTTGAAATTAGTGGAATCGAATTCTTTCACCATTCGTGGTACGGAAAATGTTGCGCCAGCCGCAGCCGAACCAACCGACGAAGAAGTGCGTCCTAAAAAGAAGAAGCGCGATCCGAAGGAGGGAGTGTAGGTTGGTGAGAGATGCAGTGCAAAGGTGAGAAGGTGCAAAAGTGGAAAGGTGGAAACTCAAACAGGTTTCAGGTGTCGGGTGACAGGAGAGTTACGGGTATCAGGTATCGGGTAACAGGTATCAGGATCTCGGGGATAAAAATGTATTCCCTGGCACCCGGCGCCCGACGCCTGAAACCCGGTTCCTGAAATTCTCCTGAGACCTGACACCTGACACCTGATTTAATACAACGGACGGCGCGGAGCGCCGTCCCTACCCAAACATGCCCAACAAAAAAACCCGACAGCGATGTCGGGTTTTTTAACCATCATTTAATTTAGCTTACGCAACTTTAGCTTTACGACGACGAGCAGCAAAGGCGACACCGAGAGCACCGATGCCGATCAGGCCGTAGGTGGAAGGCTCGGGGACTGTGGCTTCTCCTAAGAATTTTCCAGTACCCGCACCTTCAACGAAGAAGGTAACAGGCAGGCCTAAAGTATATTCGCCCCAATAAGGTGCGGCTAATAGTAGGTAGCTAGTATCAGTCGACATCCAGAGTTCTGTTTCGTAAGGCATCTGATCGTCTTGAAGTTGAAAATTTGAGCCATAAGCCCCCAGAAGATAACTATTAAAACCATCGAAATCTGGCGGAAAATCTACCCGAAGTAACTGGTTTCTTCTTATGTTATCGGGTATAGTGGTTTGCCTATATCCGATAATAACTGGATCGCCTGGATAAGAGAGAATCCCGATATTGTAATATCCCGAAACATCGGGGGTGAAAATTGTATAGGCATAATCATGGGCATAAGAACCGCCCTGTAACGATGAATACTGATCTAGGTCGACGCGTGAGCTGTAAAACGTGCCAAGTTGTGTTGTCTGACTCCCAAGGGTCGTATAGTTAAGAAAAGTTCCAGATCCATCGCCAGCTGAGACGGATACTGCCTGCAGCGGGGAGACTGATGCCGCAGTTACGACTGCAAGTAAAGATGCCGTTAATAATTTCATTGTACGCCCAGTGAACGCTGTTGTGGCTAAAAGGGAAGGAGGATTTGTAAGATGCTAGATAATAAAAGGCACAGTCTTGGCTTTGAGGCCTGAAGTTCCGTCCGCACTTGATGAACGAAAAGAGGATGCGCGATATTGAAAAGGGTCAGCTGGTGCAGAATCTGGGCGGCGAGTTGGCGTGTGGGCAAGTTGGCTAGGGGGACGAAATTTAGGGGGCTTGCTGGCACGTTGGCACGGGGATTTTGGTAGGGACGACACTGCGTGGCGCCCGTTCGCATTCTGACATACGAATATTCGTCGACATCCTATTCTCTCAATGGTCAATGGGCACGACGCAGTCGTGCCCCTACCTAAGATACAGCGGACGGCGCGGAGCGCCGTCCCTACCCAAACATACCCAACAAAAAACCCGACAGCGATGTCGGGTTTTTGAACTATCATTTAATTTAGCTTACGCGGTCTTTTGCTTACGACGGCGAGCAGCGAAGGCGACACCGAGAGCACCGATACCGATCAAGCCGTAGGTGGAAGGTTCGGGGACGGGTGATGGAGGCGTTGGTGGCGAGGGGGGTGCTGCTGCACCATTGTAATTGATTGCATTTGTATTGTAAGCATAGCTATCGAGACCCACTGCTCCAGAGTTGGTATAGAAATCAGTCCAATTTGAATAGGATACCGTGGCACCCCAAAGGTCGATGCCGGTTAGATTAGTGCCAGACAGGTTAGCACCAGTAAGGTTAGCAGAGCGCAGGTTAGTGTGAGTCAGGTCAGCACTGCTTAGGTTGGCGTACGAGAAATTAGAACTGGAAAGGGCGGTTGCGTTCCAAAAACCGCCGTTGCGTGTCGTGATATAGGTGCCAGCCATATTAGCACCGCTTAGGTTGGCGTACGAGAGGTTAATGCCCATCGCAAACTGGACGCGCATATCCGCATTCGATAAGTTAGCGCCTGTAAGGTCAGCGATAATTAAGCTGGCAGCCCGTAGGTCAGCACCACTCAGGTTGGCGTATATCAGTTGAGCGCCTATGAAGTTGGCCCGGTACAGAGTGGCACCAGATAAGTTGGCGACTGGCAGGTTAGCATTGCTTAGGTCAGCGTCAGTAAGGTTGGCACCGGGCGATAAATTATAAGTGTTACCATTAACAACTGTTTCACCGTACGTGTGATACGTAACCGCACTAACGGCGGATGGTAATAGCACGGCAGCTACGAGCAGGAAAATGGCTGAAGTGTTAGTTTTCATTTTTATGACTTTTAGAAGTAGATACAATTTCAGGGGAGTCGATATTTTTGGAGAAAATGCCGAAGAAAAGATGCTACTACCTATTCTGGCGGTGGGCCGCCGGAAGGAGGTCCGCCTGTGCCGCCAGAGGGAGGCCCGCTTCTTTTCTTCTGACTCGTGCCACCAGCTTGGCCGCCGAGGTTAGAATGCGGATCCATTTTTTGTTTACTGAATGTAGCATCAGGTGTGCCCTTAAATTTACGCGGGATGAAGGGATACTCTTCGGTCATCACGTAGTAGTAGGTGCCCTTAGGGAATTCGGGTGTGACGCCGGTGCGGCCGCCGAACTCATCGAGATCACCAGCGCCGGTGACGTATTCAAAGTCGAGGCTGAACGAGCCGTCGGGTTTTCCAGAAGGTGCATCAGTACCCCCAGGGCGATCAGTTTTTTTCAGGCGATAGCTGCTCTTCAATTCCTTGATGGGGCTCTTGGGGTCATCAGGTTTAGTGTAGCCATAAATCGCATACACTGGGTAACCATCGGCCGCCCAGCCCACTTGGGTCATTTTCTTCTCACCGCCTGAGAGGCGATTGAAGAGCAGGGTGGGGATACCGTGGTAGTGGTAAGCGCCGTTCGGTTGAACGTGGGCGTGGCTTTCGTCGAGTCCGAGGCCGACCTTAATCTTAGGCGTCGTACCCATGGTCGTGTTGCTCATCAGTGCTTCGTAATGCCAAGGGTTGCTGCGGTCGCCGTCGTTGTAGACTTCGGCGGTGCCAGGATCAAAGACCACGCCATTGAGGGCGACGCCCCAGGCGGAACCCCCGCGGCCGGACTGTCCGGTGGCGGGCTTGGGATTGGCTGGCACCTCGAAGCGGTATTTCTGTTCGGAGATGGTGTTGGGATTTCCCTTGGTCGGGTATTTGGCGATCTTGTGATCGGGGAGTCCGTTGGATTCGATGACGCGTTTGTCGCCCTTGACGGTGATGGTGACTTTATTTTGGCCGGGCGTTTCGGAGTCGGCCTTAATCAGGGAGGGGCCGGTGGCCGCCAAGGGGATGGCGACAGCTAAGATCAGGGCGAGGGCGGCGTTCATTATTACCTATAACCCCTTGGCAGATGCGATGTTTCGAGTCGAAAGTTAATTTCTGAGCAGATTTGCCTTTTGTGGGGATTGGAGTTTTGCTCACGGCATGGCGACCACCACCGAAATCCTTTCACGCAGCGTTGCGGGCCTCAATGCCTTGGCGACCATCCTCTTAATTGTCGGATACATTTGCATACGACGTGGCAACCGAGCC
The DNA here is from genome assembly GCA_947373115.1 of Opitutia bacterium. Classification (GTDB taxonomy): domain Bacteria; phylum Verrucomicrobiota; class Verrucomicrobiia; order Opitutales; family UBA953; genus UBA953. Next base: position 12,015 of record CANBWJ010000036.1, read on the forward strand.
GGACACGGCAAGGCGATGGGCTTGGCCTTCATGACCTCGGCCTTATTTTTAGCAGTATACTTAGCCTCCAAGGTGCACCTCTGGGTTTCGCTGGGTCGGACGAATATCACTTACCGCCCCGACGTCGGCCTCACCTGGGATAAGTTGCTCTATTATATTATCCTCTTCCCTCATATTGCTTTAGCGATTTTGGTGACCCCGTTCATTATTCGTGCGGTCATGTTGGCGCGGGCGGGCAAGTTCGAGGAGCATAAACGCCTAACGCGCTGGGTCTTCCCGGTCTGGCTTTATGTGTCGGTCACAGGTGTCATCGTTTGGGCCTTCATGGAGTGCAGTGGCTCCTTGGCGGCGGTTACGGCCGTTAAATAGGTCCGATTTTCCACTCGCCCGGTTGGGTGATTTGGGTAATACCTTTATCCAGACATGGACAATCCAGAGTCAGCTTCGAATCCACAGACAGAAAAGTTTTTTCTGTGGGCGAGCTTTTTGCTTTTCGTCGGCGTGTTGAGTGTGGCGCTTTCAACTTATTCAACGGAAGAGGATCGTGTGTCAGCCTTGCGCGAGGACGAAGCCCGCAAAGAAAAAGCGTTTGTGCAAATTGAACGTCAACGCGAACAGACCTCGCGTTACATCGAGCGTTTTACACGCGACCAAGAATTTGTGCGCGATCAGGCCCGCGAGCGTTTGGGTGTAGCTGAATCCGGCGAAGTTGTGATTCGGGTGGACGGTGCTGCCGCCTTGGCTCAGCCCCCGGTCGCGAATACGCCAGCAAAACCTGCACGTCCGTAAGCATCCTTGCTTGCCTGCGGGGGCGGCGTAGGGCATTTCTCTTTTATGTCCGCTCGGAAAAAAGCTCAATCGACATGGGGTGGCCGGTTCAGTGCTGGCCCCGCTAAGCTCATGCTCCAATTTGGAGAGTCGGTCTCCTTTGATTATCGGTTATGGGCGCAGGATATCCGGGGCTCCAAGGCTCACGCCACGATGTTGGTGAAGGCGGGTGTTCTGAAGTCGACCGAAGCCAAGGCGATTCATCGGGGCCTCGATGCGATTGCGAAAGAAATCGCGGCTGGAAAATTTAAGTGGGACGTCGCGCTGGAAGACGTGCACATGAATATTGAGAGTGCGTTGACTAAGCGCGTGCCCGCAGCGGCGAAATTACACACCGCCCGGTCGCGGAATGACCAAGTTGCCACTGATGTACGGTTGTGGATTAAGGATCA
>CANBWJ010000037.1 GCA_947373115.1 Opitutia bacterium
GACAGCTTAATCGCTGCGGCGTAGATGTCCTGGTGCTTCGGATCAAAAAAGTAGGCCGGTGAGATTTTCTCGGAGAGGCAGCGCTGGAGGGTCTCGCCACCGTCGATGATGATACTCGCGATTAACCCGCGCTCGGCGTCGAGATTGTGGGGAGGAACGCGATCGCCGTAATTGGGCTTTTCTTCGCGACGGTTGCGCTGGTTTCTTTCGGCCATGGGAGGTGGGGTATTAATTAAACGGGGCTATGCCAAAGACACAGGCAGAACTAAGCCCAAGTTACTAACGAAACCATTGTGAATAAGCGGGGCAAGCATGGATACGCCTATCCCAAACCTAAGGGAAAAATGGCAGATTTAGCGACTGTCTCAGCCTGCCGCCAGCCGTCTCATTATCAGACAACAATTACCCGATTCCCGCCATGCTTTCATTTTTCATTACCTTAGCCACCCTAGCCGCCAACACTTCTGCGAAAGAAATCAAATTCCGGGCCCTGTGCCTCAACCAACCCGAATTGGAATTGGGCATCCGAGACGCCACGGGCAAAATCGAAAGCTTCAAAGTTTATGCCCATGCTTTGTCTCCCGAAAAAATCACTTTAGCGCGCGCCGGAAAAATTTTGTTGCTAAGCATCGATAAGAGTTTGGCCGGAAAAGTTAATTGGAAACCATTTTTAACCGCGGAAGTTTCAACCACAGTCAGTTCGGTCGTCCTCATTATTTCAGGCGAACCAACCGCCCCCAAGACCACAATTGTATCGGATCCGCCCGAACGCGTCCAAGGTGGAAGCTTGAGACTCCTTAATACCTGCCCGTACGCCGTCGGCATTAACCTTCCCGGCTTTAAAAAAATTCTGGCTAGCGGAACGGAAACATTCTTTCAGCCAAGTCTCGATCACGAGAGCTACGGACAGGGTCAATTTTACACTTCTAATCAGAGCGGTGGCTGGCGAGCGGCGGGAGGGATTCGCTGGTTACAGCTAAACGATATACGCACCTTCTGGTTCATTGCCCCCGATCCTCACGATTCAAACTTGGTAACCGTCCACGGCATCGAGGAGAAGGTGCCTCACCCTACTCTCGTTGAGGTATTAAAAATCAGCCCAAAGGATGCCCTTAGCCAGGCGAATCGTTAAATCGAATGGCCCGCGGTAACCAGCCAAATGGATTTTCACTCGTCGTCTGTCTGTGGCTCGTCTCCATAAGCCTCGGCCTCTCCTTGGTTGCCTCGGCTTTTATCATCATCGAATTCAAAACAGCTCTCAGTTCTCAGCTCCGTGATAAATCACAACTCAACGCGCTTATGGCGGCGCGACTTGCCCTAGCGCATTTACAACAAACCGCTGGACCCGACTGCCGGAGCACCGCGAGTGGTGATATAGTTCTGCCCGCCAAGTTCGAAGATTTTAAAGCCGCCAACCCTTATCCAACAGGCACACCGCTCGCGGCGCAAATTGGACAAGGTCAGAGATTTTGGACCGGAGTATGGCGCACCGATAAAGCCAACGAGCCGCCAGCCTGGCTCATCAGCGGCAAAGGCATTAGCACAATTAGGGCTAATAATTATTGGGCTCAATCGCTCAGTCTGTCAGGCGAAAGTGATTATGAGTCCAACTACTGGGCCCCTTGGCAAACCGACTATCCGACATCAGTCCCATCCTCTCAATTAGCCGTCTTGGTCGGCAATGGTAGTGCGGTAAATGAATTAGGCGATGACGGTATAGCTGGCACCACTGATGACAACGACGGCCGTATTGCACTGCCTAAACTATTTTTTCCTTACCCTACGACTGAACCACGCAACGATGGAGCGTTCGCCTACTGGATTGGCGACGAAGGGATTAAAGCACGCGTCAACTTACTTGATCGTCGAAGTCGGACCCAGGCCATCGACGATATTTCAGACCTAAACAATGCCCTTCGTGCACCAGGAAGAATCGGCACCGAACTACTCACTGGTTTAACGGAGGTGGCCACCACTCAAAGCGAGCTTGGGTACGCCACTCGTTCAGCCTTACCACTCCTTTCTAATTATAATATCATCGACGACTCACAGCCGAGCAGCGGATTAGACTCAGTCAAATTATCGTTTCACCATCAAACATTTTGGTCCGCTGGAGTTTTAGCCGATAGCCTACGAGGTGGTTTAAAGCGCGACCTCTCGCTTGCATTTGAAATGGATGACGCCGACTTCGACCAATCCGATTTCGGCTCTGGCATCGCATCGCAAAGCGGCAACATAACCGAAGCCTACACCGCAGGTAGTATTAATGAAATGGACCCCGAACGCCGAAAGCGCCGTTCACAATTTCTGCAATACGGACCAGCCCCATCTGCAGTCGGTACCATCAACAGCCGCGACCCACGCCCGCGTGTTTGGGTGCCGATACTTGAAGTGAACGCCGACAACCCCGGACGCAATTTAGCCACCGACGGCAGCCAGTACCTCCCCTGGGCTCCGATTTTTATTCGTGAAGACGAAATGGGTCAGCCGTTGAGCGATACCGCAGTCGCTATGGGCACGACGACTCTTTCTGCCAGCCCCAGCGGCACCGCTCGTCGCCTCGTCGGACCGCTCTGGCATTTGCTTCGAGATTACTACCGACTCTATAAAGAAATTATCTGGAACGGAAGTGCCGCCACTTTAGATGTCCGCGCGTTCTATCCTAATACCAACCAATTCATCAAAGGCGGCTACCGTCTACACCCGTACGCACGGTACGACCTTGATAACGCTTACTGGTCGGGCAGTGGTTCGGCCTCCCCGCCGTACAGCGACAGTTATGACACCACACCCGACCCCATGGGCTGGATCAACGGACGTAAAGGCGGCGACCTGACTGGACATGGCGTGGGACGGTTCATTCCGCGTGCCGTTCGTGGCGCTTATATGCCAACCGTGCATCGGCTCAGTCTAATTTTTTCCCTAAAGACGAATAACTATGGTTCGGACTACACTCTGAAACTCGTCTGCAGTCCGCTCCTCGTCCTTCACAACCCTTACAACGTCAGCCTAAAACTTAAACGCCCCACCAGCCCGGAGCCCGACGGACGCATCAACGGCGCCGGACGCGTTGCATTTTCACAGTTCGATCAGCTTCGACTTCAAATCTTCACTCACCCCTACCCCGCTAATGACACGCGGACAACTTACGGCACCTCGGCGACGTCACGCTTACTCAATACACTGTACGGATTTAGCTCCGCCTCGGATGCGAGCACGGGGTCTAATGCCGAAAACTTAGCAGCTATCATCCCAGCCGACACCCTAGAGCCCGGTGAATTCGCGGTCTACTCCTGCAAGGACACCATCGACGTGAATAGCGCGCAGCTCGAACGCGCCAGCGATGGCACCAATATTCCAATTATAAATTTTTCAAAAGGTCTTTGGCTAACTGGCGGATTCTATTGCGACATCCGAGACTCATCCGTCGCCGTGGCACCCTTCAAGTTCAGCGGCACCGATATCATTAAAAGCTGCCTGAGTCTCACTGGTGCGATGTATTGGCATCATTGGATTTACTTTAATTCAGGCTGGAAAAAGAACCTGCGTGACGACTACGTCGGGAACGAAGGTGATGACCTCGGCTTCGATGAAGTCATTGGGACGACTCGGAATAATTCACGAGCAAGCTACGCACATTATATCAATGTGGGTGGAAATAATTTCAGCGCCACCAACCTCGGCGATGCGGGCAGTGCCACTGACCCCGTTCTCATCGGTCCCGTTTCAACCATCCGTAAAATCTCCGAAAATGCCCCCGGCCCCATTCTTGCCGTTTTTGATACCCGTGCACGAACCGCAGATACCACTCGAAATAATAGTCATAACCGGAGCCTACTCAGCTGGCAGACAGCTCAAGCGAATCCGATACCCGCACCCCATCCTGTTTGGTTATTCAGTAATCCCTTACCTCAAACCTCGTCCAACCCTGCACTTTCCGGCCTACCTGGAATCGGCATGGCCAGCCAATCCACGCACCTATGGGGCGGAGATGAACTTTATTTAAACGGCTCCTCAACAAACTGGGGGTCCATCATCCAAACGGATCCCACTGCACCCAACGGAGCGAAAGCACTAGGCGGCAATTCACACGGTGCCTCGGGCATCAATCAAGCAACCGAAGTCGAGATTCCACTCAGTCCTCCGATTTCACTCGGACAACTTATGCATGCAAACCTCAGCGTCTGGGATTGGTTCCCCTATCGTACCATCGGGAATTCATTCCCTTCTTTGGTGGTTCCACTCGATAAAACCTGGACTCATGGCACCCCCCATAACTCGGCACCTTACACCGGTGGAAATACTTTTCCCGACATGAGTTATTTAATGAATAATGCTTTGTGGGATGGGTTTTATTTTTCGGGTGCAGCACCAGCATTAAAGTCTACCCGCAACGGCAATTATAATTCCGTACGCAATCAGTCGACGCAGGAGGTCTTGAACGCCTTCGGACAAGGCGAACAGAAACTTGCGAATCCGCGGCTACGAGTCTTTCAACCCTCCGGACTGGATCCATTCGCCACCGCCTGCACCCAAGCAGGATTCTGCACGCCTTCAACTACTGGCAGCAGCCCCGAAGGCTATAAACAAATCGCTAGCTACCTTCTCAATGACGGGACTTTTAATGTTAACTCAACCTCCGTCGAGGCGTGGGCCGGGCTCTACGCTGCGGTGAAAGGAATCGTCATCGGCTCATATACAAGTCAACAGCCTGCCAGTAATAACAACGCGCGCTACCCAAGAATACTTAATCTCAACTCGCCTATTATTTCAAATGCCAGCATCGGAGACCCCAACTACTGGAATGGCTTTCGCAATTTATCTGACGAACAAATCAAAGCCTTGGCCGTAGCGACCGTTAACGAAATTAAAGCACGTGCCCAATTCCTGCAACGCTCAGAACGCGACCAAGAATACCCGCCGACCACGCGGCGATTCCGCGGATTTTCAGATAGTCAAAATCCAGCCACTCCGTTTTTAAGTCTGAGCGAATTTATTAATCGTTTCCTTGGTCCAACCAAAAAAGCAGGGGCACGGGTTAGTAATAACAACAGCTACCACTCGTCACTCTACCCCTTGCCAAATGCGACGACGAATTCGGGGGGCGACACGGGAGCCCCGTACGCACCACTTCCCGGTGACGCCGAAAAAGTTAAGTGGATGTTCCGGTCTGGCACTATCGAATCGGCCATTGCCCGCGCGGACAAAATATTAGGCGCGTCGGGACTCGCCTTAAAGCCGACTGGCGGATTCACGATTAATCCCAGCGTGTCTTATAATTGGAATTATGAAAACACAGCGGGAGGCCGCACGGGCATGCCGCCCGGTGTCTTTTTTCGAAACATCGAAATCCTCGACCCCGATAATCAAAATCGAACGCATAATGGATTTGGAGCCAGCGGCTGCCTGTTTCAAGGCGACATCCTTCAGGCAATCGGCCCAATACTCGCCACACGCTCCGATACATTTTTGATTCGTGCCTACGGTGAAACCGAGAGCAACGCACATGGCGCCGCAAGCGCAGTACTCGAACTCGTTGTGCAACGGACGCCCGAGTATATGAACCCAGAGATGAAGCCGCACGAGCGGTTGCAGGATCAAACCGCGAGTCCGGTGAAAACCGTCAACACCCTGCTCGGCCGTCGGTTCATCGTGGTCTCCGCGAGGTGGTTAGATAAATCCGAAATCTAATTCCGCTAAAACAAGAAACCCGCCAGGTGGCGGGTTTCGTTGGTTCGCTGAAAGAAGAATTACTTCTTTGCGGATTTTTCGGATTTCTCTTTGCGAGGCTTGCGGGCCTTGCCGTCGCGGTCTTTGCGCTCAGGGCGATCAGACTCTTCAGCTTCAGCGGCCACTTCAACGATTGGATTTTCCGAAACCACTTCGAACTCTTGCTCAACCGTGACGGAGGAGTGGAGGCGGATGGTGGTAACGTGCTTACCGAGAAGTTTGACAGGGCCTTGGCCGAGGTGGATGCGCTTGCGCTCCAACTCAATACCATGCTCTGCGAGCTTGGTAGAGATTTCAGCGGTGCTGATGGCACCGAACATCTTGCCTCCTTCACCGGTCTTAACGGCGAAGACGAGTTTGATGGCAGCGAGCTTGGTCGCCAAAGCGTTAGCGGCATCAAGGTCCTTGGCTTCGCGAGCGTCGCGAGCTTTCTTGAGGGCTTCAATGTACTTGGTGTTCGCACGGTTCACGGGCAACGCCATGCCTTGCAGAAGCAAGAAATTGCGGGCGTAGCCAGCGCGGACGCGGACTTGTTCGCCTTCGGCGCCAAGGCCGTCGACGGGCTTGATGAGTAAAACTTCGGTGTATGCCATGTTAGGATCTGGGTTTAGAGTGAGTGTGAAAAATTAGAATGGTACATCATCGCCACCATCAGGTGCTGAAGGTGCGGGTGAATCATTGCCGCCGCGGGAACGTGGAGCGGAACCGCCCTCTTCGCTGCCGCCTTGGGCTTTGCCACCAATGAAAGTAAAGTTTTCGAGAACAACGCCGAGACGTGAGCGCTTTTCGCCCGTCTTCTTGTCGTCCCATTGATCAAGCTTCAAGCGGCCTTCAACGAGGATGCCTGAACCCTTGCCGCAATACTTGGCAATGATTTCGGCCTGCTTGCCGTAGCTTTCGATGTCAACGTAAGTGACTTCTTCGCGCTTCTCACCTTCTTTAGTGGTGTAGGCACGATTCACGGCGAGGGAGAACTTCGTCAACGCCTGACCCGAAGGAAGCGCACGCGCTTCCGGGTCGCGGGTCATATTACCAGCGAGAATAACGCGATTAAAGGACGAAGCCATTGGGGTGAAAAGGAGTTGGGATTACTTAACTGACTGCACGAGGATGCGGTCAACCGTACGGTCGAGGCGAAGCTTCTCGGCGAAAGCAGCGGGAGCGGTCACCGGACCTTCGAAAGTGATTTGCACGTAGAGACCGGAAAGGAATTTGCGGTCAACGGCACGGCTGAATTCGCGCTGTCCGAGGTTTTCGACTTCGGAGACTTTGCAGTCGATGGACTTCAGGATGTCCTTCAAGCGATCAATCGCGACTTCAGGCGACTCAGCGGAACCGCGGAGGTCGAGGATGAGGCTGACGCGATAAGGGCGACGGATGGTGGCAGTGGTCATGGTGATAATGGTTTTCGATTGGTGATGTTTTGTGCGGCGGGAAGGCCGCGGGAAATTAAGGTTTCGAGTCCTTGAATGAAGTCGGGGATGTTTTTCAGGATGAGGGCGAGGTCAGCATCGGGGATTTTTCCGAGAACGTGGTCAGCCAAGTCTTGGCTGGGGTGACGTTTGGGTCCGATACCAATGCGAGCCCGAATGAAGGCTTCGCCCAAATGCTGAATGCAGCTCGCCACGCCATTGTGTCCGGCAGCGGATCCGCCTTGGGTGAGTCGCATTTGACCAGGCTCGAAGGCGATATCGTCGTGCAAGACGACAATCGAATTTAATTCGAGACGGTGGAAGCGCAGGAAGTTGGCGAGTGGCACTCCGCTTTCGTTCATGAAAGTGAGAGGCTTGACCAAGAAGAGCGTCGCACCACCGAAAGTGGCCTTGGCAACAGTCGCGGGAAAGCGACTTTCTTCCTTCCATTCGGCACCCACTTTTTGAGCGAGTGCGTCCAAGAGAATCCAACCAGCGTTGTGGCGGGTGGAACTGTATTCTCGGCCAGGATTGCCGAGGGCGGCGATGACCGAGAATGACATTTGACTTCAAAGAACAGGTACCAGGAACGCCTGGCGCGGAAATTATTTCTTGGCGGCGGGAGCAGCAGCGGCGGCAGGCGCAGCGGCGGCACCAGCAGCAGGAGCGGCACCGGCGGCAGGCGCAGCGGCACCTTCGGCACCAGGAGCGGCAGCGGTGGTCGCGGCGGCTTCGGGAGCGGCTTCTTCTGCGGCCATTTCGGAGCAGACGATGACAACGCGGTTGGGGTCGCCTGGGAAAGTGATACCGGCAGGTGCTTTAACTTCACCCACGTGGATGGATTCGTTAACCTTCAGAGCGGTGACATCGATTTCGATGAACTCGGGCAGATTCTTAGGTAAGCAACGAACATTGATGGTCTGCGAAACAATCGCGAGGGTACCACCATCGGTCTTCACACCGTAAGCTTCACCCACGGCACGAACTGGAATTGCAGCCGTCATCGGTGCATTCGGATCGATTTGTTGGATGTCGATGTGGAGGAATTTCTGAGTGATAGGGTGACGTTGAAACTCTTTGATGATCGAGAGCATCTTTTTGCCGTCGAGCTCGAGCTCGATCAAGGCAGCGGCAGTGCCCTTGGCGCGCATCAAGTCGCGGAACTTTTCTTGTTCCACAGCAACGCTGTGAATGCCGGCTGGTCCGTAGATAATGGCAGGGATGGAACCGTTAACACGGAGACGGCGGGAATGGCCGCGGCCGAGGCTTTGACGGTTGGTGACGGTGAGACTGAGCTGCTTCATAGTGGTGAGAAAGGCTTTGATATCCTAGTAAGTCGCGGGCCCGCGTTGTGCGGCCGTGCCTTGACAAGGGAAAGGAGGGTCGAAATTGAGAAGCCGAAGCCCAGACGCAAGCGGTAAATTGCAAAAGGTTTACCCCATTAAAACGCCTCAATTAGCCGAAATTAGCTAATTATTACTTATAGGTAGCCAACCAAGCGGAGATATCGGCTACGTCTTGGGCGGTAAGCCCGAGTTGGTCGGCCGACATCATGAGTGAGCGCGTCATTTTTTCGATCTGCTGAATCTTCTCAGCTGGCTTGGCGTTTTTCTCTGTGACTGGAGCCGCCCCTGGTACAGGAGGCTTATCCATCAGAGCAATTCGACTACGAGGAATCAACTGTGTCACTCCACCGGTCGACGTTACGACCATCGGATCATTTTCTGAAACGACGATGCCGTCCACCCTTCCGCCCGCCTTTAATGTAATACTCTTTCCTTCGTAACCCAAAGCAATGTCGGCAGATGGATTCACAATGGCACGCACAACAGCTGCTGCACTTTGACGCGAAGCGTATCCACGTAATTCAGGACCGTAACTCGCACCGACGCCGTTAACTTGGTGGCACATAGTGCAACGCTGAACCAAGACCCCGCCTTTTTCTACGTCGCCCTTCTTCGCTAGAACATCTTGCTCGGTAAATGTCGGCTTGGGTGCCTCGATCGTTTCAATCGGAGCCACCACGGCAGTCTCTTCATCATAAATTCCCGCCGTCTTTAATTCGGGCTTAATATTAAATTCAGACCACGCACCCGTCATTCGCATTAAAACCCAGGTCGTAGCCTCGGCCTTCACTGGCGAATCCTTTGCGCATAGATCAATCATAGCCAATGCGGCTTCGCGCGTTTCAACAAACGAAAGTGATTCAGCGGCGAAAGCGCGTTCAGCTGGAGAAAGTTTTTCATTACGGGCACGTTGAACAAAATCCTTAGTCGCTGCAGGAGCGTGCAACACCCAGGCGAGTTTCGCTAATTGTGGAGTCCAATTTTCAGGCGCCGTTTTTATCGCAGCCCAAACCTCGTTGGTCTTGCCGGTACTACCAACGCCGAAAGCGACCACTGAATTTTTATCTGTGATATCTACCTGCGAAGCCAGCTTCACCAAAACAGGAACAGCATCCGCCGCTGAAAAACCATGCATCGATGTTGCCACTTCACGGCGAACAGCAGCGTCGGCGTCGTCTACTAAAGATTGTGCGTAGGGTAAAATGGATGCACCTGAACGACGCAAAGAGCGAAACGCCGTCAAACGGTTCGCAGGATTAGGATCCTTAAGTAAAGCCTCGCAGCGGGCACGTCCTTCTTGGCCTAAATACGGCAACAACCAAATCCCGCGTGCAGCGACATATGGATTAGCGTCGCGCATGATTTCGGAAACAACCGGCAACGATTTAACACCAAAGGCTTTCAGAGCCTTGAAACCAAGGAATCGAATATTTGCTGAGGGACTGCGTAAGGCTGCAGCTGCACCTTCGGGTGTTGTTAAATCTAATTTAGGAATAATCGATTTAAAACCCTTGGGGGCGATACGGTAAATCGCGCCCGTGCATGTGTCATCAAAAGTTTGGTGACCGCCCACGCGAGCGTCGTACCAATCGGCAACATAGATAGCACCATCAGGACCGACGCATACATCGGAAGGACGGAACATTACCTTCTCTGCCACTTTATCTGTTTCTTTTACCTTTTTAAAATCGGTTCCAAAATATTCGCGAGCGGCGTTCGACGTGATGAAGTCTTTGCGCGTTTCCGCATCGAGCTTGAAACTCGATTTCTGAGACTGAATTTTATAACTAAATAGTGCATTGCGCGAAGACTCGCAGACTAAGATGCTACCATTCCATTTCGCGTCTAAGGCGCCATTCTCGTAGATGGTTAAACCTGCTGGAGAGCCCGAACCATAAATATCTCCCGCATCAAAAGTATCGGGATCGTCTTGGCGCCAATGGGCACGCGGCACGGGCTGAGTTAAACCACGTCGCACCGATTTGTAATGCGAACCGCCCGGCGTGGTATAACCAGCGGCAGCGTATTCTAAAACAAATGAAGTACGGCAACTCAGCGAGTCATCGTTATCCGCTTGGAATAAATCGCCGAAGGACGTCGGGAAGTGCTCAAAACTATTGCGGTAACCATTGCCAATCACTTCGACCTGTGAGCCATCTTCATTCATTCGCGCCGAGAAGCCAGAGACCCACGTAAATCCGTCGTCGCTCTTGATCGCAGCAGTGGCCAATCGGTTATATGGCCAAACGCCACCGCGCTGATCGTCATAGAAGCTCGCGATACGAAAAGTTTTTCCAGACTTATCCGTGAAGCTCCCGCCGCAGTTTCCGGCGTTCAGGTATAATTTACCATCGGGACCAGCGATGATGGCGTGCAATGAGTGATCGTGATCTTGGCCGCCGAAGCCCGTGAGTAGAATTTCTTTTTTGTCGATGGCGGGATCAAATTTTCCGTCGCGATTAACGTCGGTGAATTTAATTAAATCAGGTGCGTGCGAAACGATGATGACGTTATCGAGCACCGCGACGCCTAACGGCGAAGTCCAATTGGCATCTTGGAAAAAAGTTTGGGCGGTGTCAGCCTTACCCTCGCCTTTGGTATCACTCAACACCACGACGCGATCGCCCTCGGCTCGACGCTTACCCCCCTTATTGTAGCCGCGGTAGTTAACACCTTCGGTCACCCAGATACGACCCAGCGCATCGATATCGATGTTGGTTGGATTCGCCAACATCGGTGAACGCGCCCAAACGGTAATTTCTAAATCGTCGGGCAGTTGAAAGTGACTCAGTGCAATCGTTCCACCTTCGCTCGACTGAAAGGGCGCTACTTGTGCCTGCGCGGCAACCGCGAATAGACTAAGTAGCAAGGGGCGAAGCATGGCTTGATATCAGGGTAAACAGCACAGAGTTCCAGCCTAAGTTTTAGGCAAGCCGCCGCGTAACTATTTTACAACGACTCGCTTCACCGCCCCGCTGGCCAAGCAGGTAAATAAAATGTCGGCATTCTGCGGGTCGTAACCAAAACCCGTCACGTTCGCATCCTGAAATAAAATCTCATTTTCCCATTTTCCATTTTGCTCACGAAGTGCAAAAACCCTTCCAGAACCATAATCGGCAAAGACATAGGCACCATAAAGCGCAGGGATTTTTGTCCCACGGTACACGACGCCGCCCGTTACAGAGATACCAAGGTTATGACTGTATTCGAAAATCGGTTCCGTAAATTTCAGATTAGGATCGGGTGGTACAATTTCGGTGGGAACTTTAGGAGCTGATTTATCGAAAGCGTGTAAACCCTCCCGAGGGTTCCATCCGTAGTCGGCACCACGCACAATGATGTCGATCTCCTCATAGAGATTTTGGCCGACGTCCCCGGCGAAGAGCCGGCCATCGAGGGGGTCGAAAGATATCCGCCAGGGGTTACGAAGCCCGATGGCCCAGGCCTCGGTTCGGACTTTCGAGGGGTCGACTTTGGCCCCCCGGCACTGGGTCGCACCCACAAATGGGTTATCCGCTGGTACACTATAATAGGGGCGCCCACTGGAATCCAACCCTACCCCCGGGTGGGGGGAGGGGGGTAAATTGGCTGGATGGAGGTCGACATCGATACGAAAAATCCCGGCAAAAAATCCCTTAGTCAGATCGCCCGAATTCTTAAACTTATCCCCTCCCCCTCCCCCGTCGCCGCATGTTATATAGAGGTAACCATCGGGGCCGAAGTGCAAATCACCCCCGTTATGATTACTTGCAGGGTCTAATTGAGTGATAATTGATTGCTCAGAAGCTGGGTCGACCCGCATATCTGACGTATCCTCGATATGGAAGCGTGAGACGCGCTGATGGAGCTTACCATCAACCTTAAGACTATAATATACAAAGAGTTGTCCATTTTTGGTAAAATTCGGATGCAACGCTGCACCAAGCAAACCGCACTCTCCGGCCTGTTCAAATGTGCCGTCTTTAGGTCGCGTGATATCAAAAATCTGTCGTTTTGAAGCCACGCCTTTCAGGCGCCGCTCAACGAGCTGAATTTTTCCGACTTTTTCGACGATTAAGAGGCGTGAAGTGTCACCTGGAACTGGGGCGATCGCCAAAGGTTGATTAAAGGACAAATTTCCGAAGGCGGGCTCAGCGGAAATTTCGCCTACAATTTCTGTCGGGCTGTTGGCCCAAAGTCCTGCCGGCTGAACGGCAAAGAAAGCGATGGCGCAAAACGTCCGTAACATAGGTCAACGCACCCGACCTTGATTGGAAAAACTTTTAAGGCAAGTGTGAGTCAAATTTGGGTATGTCAAAAATACCTTTATTTTTCGCTGGTTCTCAGCGGAAAGTTCGCTACTAAATAAAACCGCAATACTGCACCCTAACAAATAAACACTATGTCCAAAGCACTCACCAAATCCCAAATCGCTGCCGCTCTCGCCGAAAAAGCTGAGCTCAGCAAAAAGCAAGCTGTAGCGATTCTCGAAATCATCGCTCAACTCGCTTACAAGAACGCGAAGAACTCCTTCACCCT
>CANBWJ010000038.1 GCA_947373115.1 Opitutia bacterium
CATCCGGTCGGCCGCCGAGCTGTTTAAGTGAAACGAAACAAACAGCGGCTTGATTGCAGGTGATGGCACCCAGTTGCTGGGGTTGTGCGTGAACCAGCCGTTAAGGATGAGTTGTGATTCGGGCCCGGTGAAATCGGCCATGGCCTCGCGGTTAATGAAGGAGTCAACCTTCGGCAGGTACTGACGGGCGGCTAAGCTCTGCACATTGTCACCAAGGTTATAAGTGCCATGGGTCGGGGTGTAAGTGAGAAGTCCGTGTTGCATAAGAATTATTTGAGGCGTCGCAGTTGTCGCACCAAGCCACGCCCTGCCTTATAAAAACGAGGAAAGCCGACGCGCAGAATAAATTTCCAGCGGGCTAAATGGTCACGCCAAGGACGGTGGTTACGCTCAAGGGCCCGATTGATTTCTCCAGCGGCAATGCGTTGCAAATAGCCGGCCTCTTGGGCGCGATTGGTAAGAACAAAGAACTGTCCAGAAGCCAAGGCTCGGCGAGCGTCTGCCGCAATTTCACCCCAGAAGATTTTAAGCCCGTAAGAAGAATGTAAACTCGTCATCACCTGAAGCACGTGCGGGTAGGTTGCTTCCGTCATTGGAAAGCCATAATCCCGAGGGTCGGCATTCGTTAAAATTATATTAAGCATCGAGCGGTAGCACTTCTCACAGCGACCGCAGTTGCCATCACGTTTAACCTCCGAATAACAAACGCGTAGGGGAATGGGGCGGCCGCGCTCTTGGGCACAAGCCACAATGATTTCAACCTTGGCTTTACGGGTTAAGCCATCGCCATCGTGAATACAGGAAACCGGGCCCCACTTTAATTTTTCGTCCGATTCTTTTGTTGAACCCCAGCCGCCAGGCACGGTGTAACTCGAAGCGATATAAACCCGGCTGGCTTTAAGAATATAAGTTAACGGAGCCTGCAGCCCCAGCAAGGCTGGGCCGTGCTGCACCATGCCCCACCAGCCGTAAACTAAATCACTTTCTACTTTGTCGGTATAAAAAGTACGGAGGTTAGAAACTAAGGTGGAGCGTGGGAGGTCGGCAGAGAGTGGATCCGTTGCAATGTGCTTAAGGCAGCGCCGCCACTGCTCGCTATCCGACAATTCAATGTCTGCGCCTAAAATGGTAGTTAACTCAAGTGACTCGTGTCGGTGGCGAATCAAGGTCGCAAACGCATCAATTCCGCCGCTGAAAAGCATGACGCCCTTATCCCCGCTCCAGCTTAAGGGCGTGACTTTTTCGGGACGCAGACTGCCAGTTAAAGCATGCTGTGGGTACATCCGCTGAAACTCTGCCCTTAGTTGCACGAGCGAGTCGGCAAAAGTTGCATCAACCTCCGGTACCACTAAATCAAACTTACCAAACCAAGCCAGCGTGATAAAATTAGCGATAAACGGGATAAGCGCGATGCTCGGCGGGCAGCTTGAAATGTCGTGATCATAGCGAACAAAAAAAGTTTCAGCGGGATTTAAAAACCTTACCGCTGGGCCAGTTGCCGTGTAGTGGTAATCAATTCGACGTCCTTGGTCGGAGACTTTGTAGGAGTGGAGGGTAATCATGGGGTATGGTCGATGAGCAAATGGCGCAAGCATGCACCACGGGGGTAACTCAATCTTAGAAGGTGACGGTAATTATTACCGGTACTTTAACCGCCGATACTCACTTAGAATTTAGCAGAAGTTATACGCTTTAAAAAATTAACAATTTCACGAACTAAAATATATCCGCGGGGCCAATAGCTTCGGTAGTACAATAATGTTTCCGGTGAAGGCCTAAAACGTGAGGGTTGATTCTTTGCCAAGAATCGTGTGACCTCGCCCGAGGCAAGGCGCTGCAAAAATTGCTGCGTCGTTGTGCGGTCAAATAAAGCTGGGTAACTTTTTTGGGTTAATGCAACTTCTGCGGCATCTGCGATTTCTTGCCAAGTGGCGAGACCCCGTGCATCGCCTGGAACTTCTGCCATTTTGTTAAAGATATCCGAAAAGATTTGGTCCGTCAGAGGAAAGCCGAAGTTTCGGGGATCGCCTCCGGCGACAATTAAATTAGTGATTGTGCGGTAACATTTTTCGCATTTGCCGCAGTTTCCGTCGCGCTCTTTTTCCGAGTAACAAACACTTAATGTGACGGGTGTTTTTTGAGCCAAGGTAAAGGCAACTACTTCACGTGTTTTTTCTTGTCGTCCTGCAAGTGCTCCGTCGTGAATACATTGAAATCCAGCCCAACTGATTTTTTCGTCAGTTTTTTTAGTGGAGCCCCATGCTGTGGAATAATTAAAGGTCGAGGCAATGATACCTGTATTAGAACGGCGCAGATATGAAAGTGGAGCGAGCAAACCGACTAAACCTAATCCGTGTTGCACCCTTCCCCACCACTGGAACGCTAGCCTAAGCTCGACTTCGACCGTATAAAACGTGCGGAGGTTTGCGCGGATTGTATGATGAATAAATTGAGCCGGCAGCGGGTCGCTGGTTATGTGACGCTGGCGCTCACTCCACTGCTTAGCGTCAGTTAAATCTACGTCAGCCCCTTGAATAGTTACTAATTCCAATGGCTTTCCGCGGTGACGGATTAATGTGTCATAGGCATCCAGACCTCCACTAAACAGCTGGAGCACCCTCTCAGATTCCCAATGGTTACGTGCGACTTGGCGAGAGATGACTTGGCCAGTCAACCGATGACTGGGATACATTTTTTGAAATTCGTCCCGAAGGTTAACTAGCGATCCATTAAACGCCTCATCAACTTCAGGAACTTCGATATCAAATCCGCCAAACCAAGCAATGGGAGCGAAATTAGCAAGAAACGGTACAACAAGTAGGCTGGGCGGGCAGGAAGAAACGTCTTCGTCGTATTGAATAAAAAAACTTTCTTCGGGGCGGAGGAACGGCAACGCCTTTCCGCTGACCGTGTATTGGAAATCAATGCGTCGACCCCCTGCAGAAAATTTGTGAGAATTTAGAACAATCATTCAGCTGTTTACCTGCTATTTTGCGCAGGTAGACAGCATGCATCGGGTGTGTTTACTAGTTTTTTGTCAAATTTTTAACAAATATAAATTTTCTGTAAACTTAGATAATTTTGGGTTTGTTTAAAAGCGACCAGCCCATCAGCTGCGAAAGAAAATAAAGGCAGGCAAGCGAGGCACCGGCAGCTAGCGTTAACCCAATCAACACCCGCAACCACGCCAGGGAAACCATGGCATGGTTAAGCCAAAGACAGATTAAGATTAGTGATGCCCAACCAACGAGAAGTTTATTGGAGCCCGAAACGGACTGCCCCACCAAGACTGGGAGCACCACTGCCAAAACAATACCAGAACCAAGGTGCAATGCGGTGAAAGCCCAACCACAACCCATCAATCCCAGTCGACCAGCGAAGAAGCTTATCAGGATAAAGCCGATTAAGGCGGAAATGACTTCCACGGCAAAAATAGTTTTCCCCCTGCCCTTCGCTAACAAGGCCAGTCGAAGCGGCGCAGCTAAGATGCGCCCCAAAACTCCGATAATCATAATCCGCAGGACCTCGCCCGATGGAGAAAAAGCCGACGAATACAGCAGCGAAGTTGCCCGCTGCGAGAGCACCGCCAACCAAGCTAATGCAGGAATTGAAAGAAGCAGCGCAATGCGCAATTGAGCATTCATCTCTTGATTGAATCGCTCAGGCTCGTGTGCATGCGCCACAAGCTTTGGGTAATAATCCGCCGACATGGCCGCTAATACAAAGGTAACGGTGAACCCTGCCAATGAGAACGCAGCTTGGTACTGACCGACAGCATCGAGACCTAGGTAACGCAGTAGAATAACGCGCTCAACATAGGGGCTAAAAGTGCCGACTAGACCCGAGAGCATAATCGGCAGCCCGAAGACAATCAATAGGCGAGCCTCAGCTCGACTATCTGCCACCGAACATGGCAGGTCGGGAATCGGGACGCGCCGGGAAAACCACCATGACACCGTTAAGCTGGCTGCATAACCCAGAATTACAGCTAGGGCTATGCCCTTCATGCCCAGCCAATAGTAACAAGGTATCGCCACTAAAACACTTGCGAAGGCCGAACCCACACTGATGCGCATGTAATCACCGACCCGACGCATGCCTTGCACCACGCAGGCTTGTCCCGTGTTGAGTGCGCGAAAGAGGACGGCAAGACCAAGACAGGCAATTGGCAGAATGTATTGTGCCGTACTATCTTCACCAAAGGTGAGTCGAGCAATGACTCCGCTTGCGAGCACCAAGAAGGTAGCGCCCATCAAACCACTGATCCAAACCGTGCGTCGCAAAGTCTTAACTGTACGTGCCAATCTTTGATCGTCGCCCGACGATACGCTCGACGCAATTTGCCGAATGCCGCTGGTGCCCAAACCTAAACTAAAAGCTGCTCCAACAATTTCGATGAGCTGAGTGAAAATGCCTGCTAAAGCAATGCCCGCAGGCCCAAGCCAGACCGCAATAAATTTATTGCGCACTAAACCAATGGCCATGTTCGCTAAGGCTCCGCCGCCCACCATTACGGTCTTACGTAAGATATCAAAAAAATCGGGGGAGCCGGCGGGGCCCTCTTGCTTGTGGGTTTCAGACATTTTAATTACGAGACAACCGCCGATGTACACATGGGTCCAACTAGGAGCAGGGTTGATTCATCCCAGGGACCAGGGGTGTAATGGACTCCGGTAAATAGAATTGAGGCGGCGGCGACAGCGGGACGAACATCGCTAGAGGCGCAGCCGGACAAAGAAAATAATGGAGCGCAGGAAGTTGTCATTGCGGGCAATCGTGCGGCACTCGCCGCAATTGAACGAATTTTTATCTGTAAAGACTCCGGCAGACTTTCGCGTTCATTCTCGGAACGTAAAATAATTTCGGTCCAAGTGTAGATTTCTAAAACCTGCACATGGGCTAAAATTTTAGACGGACTAGAGCTGCCCTCGCGAAGATTAAGTTTTTTACCTTCGTTGATTAATGACTCTAGGCCCGCGGAGCGCCAACTATCGGCAGCGGGTAAACTGGACCAGAGCGCACCCGCCGTAAATAATGCCGCTGCCGATTGGAGGCCAAAAATAGGCGAGCAGGCCTGGACTTTACCAAGCGTTAAGTGCAAGTGCTCAGCCGAAACCGTGATAAAGCGAGCCGCCTGAATAAGACGATGATCGGTGGTAGCAGAATGGAAACGAAAGGCCTGGGTGGCAAAAGTTACCGCCAGGAGGCGTCGGGCAATAGCCTCGTCGCTGACCCACTGCGGGCCTAAATTCGGCGGGTTGACCTTAAGCCAATTCTCAAACCAGACCCAAAATGTTTCGGCATGTGTGTCATCGCCACTTAAGATCCAAGATCGGACCAAAGTATAGACCCAATTAAAGTGCGAGACCTCCGAAGCCTCCATCGTGGTGATATCGGCTGGAACTTTAGTCCAATGTACCAATGCGAATGCTTCTTGTCCGCGAATCCATGCGGGCGGCACGCCTAGATTAATAAATTCGCCTGACCCGAGGCGGAAACGACCGCCTGCAATTGCTTTCGCTTCCGCTTCGGGCGAGTGTCCAACAGTAACGGCATATTGCTCGAGGTGCGGCGCAAGGTACGCTCGATTGAGCAAGGCAATCGGCAGGCTTGGCGACTTACTTTTCCATTTGGCAACAAAGTCGACTTCGTTGGTGGCCACAGGCTCAACCGTCATCCATGGCTGAGCCGGCGTCTGGCGCTGCAAAATACCGAGGCGGCGGCGAAGCCAAAACCAAGCGCGGGTGATTAAATAACTGGGGTGCAATGGGTCCATTATTCCAGTGCACTCTTATTCGGACTTATCCGTCTCGCGCAGTGAATCGTCTAAGAAATTAATCATGACGGCGGCGATGAAGGCCAAAGAAAATAGTAACGGCGTGAACCAGAGCGGGAAATCAATCAACATGTGAAACTGAAAAAGAAGTAGTGCTGCTGCCACTGGAATTGCCTCCGGTTTTCCGCGCTTCACGAGCGGACGATACATCCAAGCAAAAAGCCAAACTAAACCTGCGGCGACGATGCTTAATCCGACAATGCCCCACTCCGCCAACATTTGCAGCCAGTCGCAATGTGCGTAGGTGGCACGCAAAAGGAGTTTTCCCTTGGTGTCTTGAAGTTCTTTTTCTTGAGCCTGAAAATAAGGGGAGACCCAGCGATAGGAACCCGCACCCCAGCCGGTCCAGAGCCGATCCGCTCCACTGGTCGTTGCCATTTTCCAAGTACTACGTCGCCAGGGCGCACGATCATCGTTTTTAGTTTTTGTTACCTGTTCGAGCTTGGCGTCGATTTTGTCGCCTAACTTACGAAAATTTCCGTACACCAAGGATACAAACGCCAATGCAAAAACCAGCATTAATATCGATGAGCTTCGGCGGCTGTATTGACCGACCTTCCCGGGCATACCAATCAAGTAAGCCGCTGGCGCGATAAACAGTATCACCATGATGGCCATCATCGCCGCCGCAATGCTGTAGGTTAAGATAGCGGCAAGGGCTAGAACTAGCCCAAAGAAACCAGAGATGAGATGCGGGCTGCCCTTCGTGCCTCCTATCCGTTGATGACGTAGGTGCCAAAATGTCAGGCTCATCGCGATGCTGGCTTGCAGGTAAAAATAAACGCCGGCGTGGTTACGGTAAAT
Source organism: Opitutia bacterium (assembly GCA_947373115.1). Classification (GTDB taxonomy): domain Bacteria; phylum Verrucomicrobiota; class Verrucomicrobiia; order Opitutales; family UBA953; genus UBA953. The sequence goes on from CANBWJ010000038.1 coordinate 6,641, forward strand.
AAAGGGGCCAAAGGCCGTTGCGCCGGCGGGAATGGGAAACCCCATCATTTCTTCGCGATAACTTGGTTGGTGCGTGAGACCATAACCCGCAATCACCACGCCCATTACAACGCTCGCCCAGGCAAGCAAAACGTAACCGCGTCGACGTAAGAGCCCGATGCGGAGCGCACAAAATAAAAGCCATGGTCCAGAAAAAATCAGGATGATGCGCCACGCATTCATCCCGCCGGGATCCGTTTCGTCTGAACTAAAGGGAGCCTTCAATCCACTGGGCAACCATTGGACGGGGTTTTGTTTGCCGATGCGCCAAAAAAGATCACGCTCGACCACAGTGCCCCAGGGGTTCAGCGCCTGCACCGCGAAATAAGCAAACAGTGCTAGACCAATCCAAAATGGCGGGGTCCGCAACAAGGCCTTAAACGATTCATTGGCACTGCGTGATTTTATATCATCTCTTAAAAGAGAAGCCGCGACGATTTGACCAAAAAGCGCCGCCAATGGAAAGGCTACCGCTTCCAACCATAGCCCGCTGGCCGCACTCGCGCTTTCCGGAACGCCAAGCGCATTAAATAATAAAAGTCCAAACCAGAGGCCGGCAAAGATAACCTGTATTTTAAAATCGCCCACCGCCGCAATCAGGGCGGCCAGTGCCAAGCCGGCCGTGAAATAAGTACACCAAACCACCACCCCGCCCCATGCCCAAGGCATAAACAATAGCAGAACCATTGAAATAGCGACCACGGCTAATTCACGCGGCGTGAAACTCGGTCGATGAGACCGACTATTATAATAAAGGTGCTTAGAAGGTATCATTCAAAAGGCTTAGACGAGACTCGCTTGATAAATATCGTGAATGCGCAACAAGCCGAGACAGCGTCCGTGGGCAGCATCCACCACCGGAAGAACCGAAATCTGTGAAGGGCGATCTTCCATGATGCGGGCGGCTTCCGCCAAGGAAACCGTGGGATGCGTTTGTACCGGCTTGCGTGTCATGACATCGCTTGCCGTGGCTTTGTTCAGATCGATTCCACGGCTAAGCGCGCGGCGAAGGTCGCCGTCTGTGATTAAGCCCAGCAGGTTGCCGGCATCATCCAGAACGCAAGCCGCACCGTGCGGGTGAGAGGTCATCGCGATCACGGTGTCGCGTAAGTTGGCGCCTGGCGTCACTTTAGCACAACGTTCGAGGGGCTGAAAAACCTCGCCGACGGTGAGGGTTAAATTACGCCCGAGCTGTCCGGCGGGATGGAAGCGCGCAAAGTCATTCGAACTAAAGCCACGCTTAGTCATGAGCGCAGCCGCCAAAGCATCGCCCAAGGCGAGGGTGAGTAGCGCACTCGTGGTCGGCACGAGGCCAAGGGGATCGGCTTCAGGGCGGGCGCCGATATCGAGAACGTAATCGGCTTGCGTGCCGAGAGCCGACTGGGTGTTGCCGACGATGGCGATAATGGGCGACCGAAAGCCTCGAAAGACCGGCAGGAGTCGAACGGCCTCAGCCGTCGCACCCGAACGCGAAATCAGAATGACGGGGTCGCCAGGTTGAAGAATTCCGAGGTCGCCGTGCACCGCATCAGCAGCGTGTAGAAAAATAGCTGGGGTGCCCGTGCTGCAGAGTGTAGCGGCAATCTTTTGTGCGATGAGGCCAGACTTTCCAACGCCGCAAAGAATAACTTTGCCGGGGTGCGCCGCAATAAGGTCGACGACTTTGGTGAAGCTGCCGTCCAATCGCGTGGCGAGCTCGGCGAGGGCGGCGGCTTCGGCGGCAAGTAACGCTTTGGCGGATTCGATGGGAGTTTTCATAAATTTATTTAATCAGAAGTCGGGCGGCTGATAAATCTTCCGCGGTATCGATGGCAACGGGGTGGTAATGCGTGACGACCGTCTGAAAGGTGATGCCGTGTGCGAGGAAGCGAAGTTGTTCAAGTGATTCAGCCGCTTCGAGTTCGGTGGCCGAAAGTTCCGCATACCCGGCGAGCGTGGCACGGTCATAACCATACACTCCAATGTGAGACCAATAGTCGCGTTGCTTAACCCAGTCGGCCATTTCAACGCCACGCAGAAAAGGAATGGGACTACGGGAGAAGTAAATGGCTTCACCGTTTTCGGCTCGGACAACTTTAACAACGCTCGGCGCCTGCAGTCGTTCGGTCTGGGTAATTTTAGAGACCGCCGTAACGAGTCGGCATTTAGTTTCTTTCCAGCAAGTAATCAGCTGATCCAGCAAATCAGCCTCAATGAACGGTTCATCGCCTTGAATATTTAAAAAAAACTCTCCAGGCAGTTGGTCCAAGACGCTCGCAATGCGGGCAGTGCCCGAGGGACAGTCGGGCGACGTCATAATGACTTCGGCGCCAAACCCACGAGCAACTTTTGCAACTTCATCCGCATCAGTTAAAATGACGACGCGACTGGCTTGCTTAACTTTTTTCGCACGCTCCCAAACGTGTTGGACCACGGGCTTGCCGCCTAAATCGAGCAGGACCTTACGCGGGAGACGCGTTGAGCCGAGGCGAGCGGGAATGCAGAGAATGGGCATGGGTGTGAGCTGGGAGACGGTGCAAAGGTGCAAAGCGGAGCGGGGCTTCTGTGCAAAAGTGAAAAAGTGAAGTTTTGGTTAGTTGCTTGCGGGCAAGGTGAGATTGAGTCGGGTGTCAGGTGTCAGGTGTCAGGTCTCGGGAGAGTTTCGGGAATCAGGAGTCAGGGCCTAGGTGCCAGGAATTGGGCGCCAGACAATTACTTCGGATATCGGATTTTATTTCTCGAGACCTGAAACCAGATTCCCGACGCCTGAAATTCTCCTGAGACCTGACACCTGGAACCTGGGACTCACTGCTATTACTTTCGCGCGGTTTCTAAATTTTTAAGGTACCAAGCATAAACACCGGCGATACCTTCGGGTAGGGCAATTTTTCGCTTCCAGCCAAGGGCAGCGATGCGTGTATTATCCATGATTTTACGCGGCGTGCCATCGGGCTTAGCGGAATCAAATTTAAGTGTGCCTTTAAATCCAACCACTCGTGCCACGGTTTCGGCCAGCTCGCGGATAGTGAGCTCTTCACCTGAGCCCACGTTAATATGGTCAGCTTCGGAGTATTTATTCAGCAACATTACACAGGCATCGGCTAAGTCGTCGACGTGCAAGAATTCGCGCAGCGGCTTGCCCGTTCCCCAGAGCGTTAAGCTTTCATCGCCGCGCAGTTTGGCCTCATGCATTTTACGCACCATCGCGGGCAGCACGTGAGAATTTTCTAAAGCAAAATTATCCTCTGGCCCGTAGAGGTTGCTCGGCATCGCGCTAATAAAATCACTGCCGTATTGCTGGCGGGCATGAGTGCAAAGCTTGATGCCGGCGATCTTGGCGATAGCGTACGCTTCGTTGGTAACCTCTAAGGGGCCTGTTAGGAGGGCTGACTCCTTAATCGGTTGCTCGGCTAATTTGGGGTAAATGCAACTTGAGCCCAGAAAAAGTAATTTGCGGACTTTAGTTTGGCGGGCGGCCTCGATGACATTCGCCGCCATGACGAGGTTATCGTAGAGAAAATCGTAGGGAGCCGTGGAGTTATAATGAATACCTCCGACACGCGCCGCTGCCATGATGACATAGGCGGGTTGCTCTGCCGCGAAGAATGCCTGGACGGCACGGGCATCGCGTAAGTCGAGCTCCTGTGAGGTGCGTCCGATGATTTGCGTGTGGCCTGCAGCCTTAAGTGCACGAATCAACGCGGAGCCCACCATGCCTCGATGGCCGGCTACATAAATTTTAGCGGCGCGATCCATTTAGCGGTACTTATGCGTGAGTGCTTTAATGTCGCTATCAACCATGCGGTGCACGAGTTGCTCAAAGGAAGTTTGTTGTGGATTCCACTTTAGCTCGCGAATTGCTTTAGCCGGATTGCCGAGCAGTTGCTCAACTTCGGTCGGACGGAAATAACGCGGGTCGACGGCGACCAGCGTGCGGCCGGTTTTCTTGTCGATGCCCTTTTCGTCGGCGCCCGTGCCCTTCCATTCTAATTCAATCCCCGCACGGCGGAAGGCATGCGTACAAAATTCGCGCACCGTGTACATCTTGCCGGTGGCAATAACGAAGTCGTCGGGCTGGTGGTGCTGTAAGATGAGCCACATGCATTGCACGAAATCGGGAGCGTAGCCCCAGTCGCGCTGCGCAGACAAGTTGCCGAGGAAAAGACAGTCTTGTCGGCCGAGAACAATATTGGCGACGGCGAGGCTGATTTTACGGGTGACGAAAGTTTCGCCGCGACGTTCGGATTCGTGATTAAACAAAATCCCGTTACTGGCAAACATGCCGTAAGCCTCGCGATAATTACGAGTGATCCAGAAGGCATAAATCTTCGCTACGCCGTAAGGACTACGCGGGTAGAAGGGGGTAGTTTCCGATTGGGGAACCTCCATGACCTTGCCGTACAGTTCCGAGGTAGATGCTTGGTAGATGCGTACCTTCTTTTCGAGTTTAAGGATACGAATGGCTTCAAGCAAACGAAGGGTGCCAACACCATCGGTGTCGGCCGTGTATTCGGGGACCTCGAAAGATACTTTCACGTGCGACATGGCTCCGAGATTATAAATCTCGTCAGGCTGCACTTCACCGATGATGCGAATCAGGTTAGTGCTATCGGTGAGGTCGCCGTAGTGGAGTTGAATCTTTTTGTGGTGAATGTCGCGGACAAGATCCTCCATGTATAAGTGCTCGATGCGCTCGGTGTTAAAGCTCGAAGAACGGCGAATCACGCCGTGCACCTCGTAGCCCTTTTCGAGTAGGAATTCTGCGAGGTAGGAGCCGTCTTGGCCGGTGATGCCGGTAATTAATGCACGCTTTTTCATGGGGTTTATTTGGTAGAATTGTTTTTGGCCTCAGCGATGATACGTGAACTGCTATCAATCTTGGCCCCGAGCCCTTCGATGAGCATGGCGCCGTGTTTTTTGAGGACGGTCATTTCAGGAATGTTACCTGCATTGCGGTCGCCGCCTTTACAGAAGACTGCTTCGCAGCCGAGGGCCTTAGCTTCGGCGATGAGCTTGTCGAGGGTGGCGCAAACGGAGCCATCGGTGTCGATTGCGAGTACGGCGCGATCCACCACACGCAAGGCAGCCGTCACTGCCAGGCGAGTGTCCTGGTCAATGAACGCTTTACCTTTTTTGAGCGCCGCTTGGGCGTCGGTATTCACAATAACCCAAAGCACGTCGCCTTGCGCACGCGAGAGGTTGAGCAACTCGAGGTGACCGCGATGCATGGGATCAAAATAGCCGCTGGTGATAGCGATGCGCATATTAAGTGATGGTTGTAATTAAATTGGGACGATTGAAAACGGGCAAGTCGCACAGGCTACCGCTCGTGCCGGGGAATTTTTCGGCACGTATGAAATTGGTTAGACTGTCGGCCTGCGGTTCACGCAGGTAAAATTATTTTATTCGTCGACCGGCGGCGGTAGCAGCAAAGCGGAGAGCTCAACGGCGCGTGAGTTCCATCGTTGCAGGCGAGCGATGCGCTCGATCACCTCGGGGTCAGCGGACCGGGCGGAGGCAGAATCGAGGACTTTTTGCAGGCTCGGTTTAGATTTTTCCAAAGTCGGCAATACTTGGCTGCGGAGGATGTTAACGAGCGAAGCCGCCAAGGATGGGGTTGGTTCCCACCGCTCACGCTTGGTGCCCTTCTCTTTAATGGAGAGTATCATTCCATGGTCACGAAGGAACTTAAGTCCTTGACTGACAGAGCCTTGACTCATATCAAGTCGTCCCTGAATATGGTCAAAATCCAGCGCCTTAGGGGAGGCGTAAAGTAGGGAATAGATTTCGGCCACCGAACGTTGAACCCCTAAAATAGCCCCCATTCTAACGAAAAAATCGGTTAATTCGACCTCATGAGGGGCGAGCGGAGGGTAAGCTGGCTGATCCTTGCGCTTTCCTCTGGGTTTTTCACTAGGCGGCTTCATGAAATTCTAGGTTTTAGCCCAGAAACCGCAATCTTCATTAAAAATTGAACTTAGGCAACAGATAACTTGTGTAAAATGTGAATAAAGTGCCGGCTGGGTGCAGCCACACTTTGGCCTATACCCTCGGGCCGTATTGTGCGCTAAAATTATCCACCTTGGCGCCCCCTTGGGGATTCGAACCCCAGTTACCTCAGTGAAAACGAGGTGTCCTGACCGGGCTAGACGAAGGGGGCACTCGGTGGAGAGTCGGAACTTACGGTCGGGCTCCCCTTGGTCAAGTATTTTGGAAATACTAAATT
>CANBWJ010000039.1 GCA_947373115.1 Opitutia bacterium
CCGACTGGATTTGAACCAGCGACCTCGTCCTTACCAAGGACGCGCTCTGCCAACTGAGCTACAGGGGCGAACCGTCAACGTACTTAGGACGCGAAGGGAAGGGTTTGAATGACCATCGCCCTGCCCACCGTCAAGCGGTTTTTTCGCAATGGTTTTACAGGGGTAAATTAGCCGATCAAGGACCCACAACCAGGCGATACGCCCCAGGGGGTAAACGCCTAGCCCATTCTACGTCGGCAGCCCAGTTCCTAACGGCCGCATCAACCAAAACATAGCCGGAGGACTTAACGACCAAGGGTGCAGCCTGTTGTCCCATAGTATCAATACCAATTCTAAGCTCTAAAAATGACCATAGTGGGGCATTTTTATCATTTTTTATCCCACTAAAGTACTTATAATGTGATTTTTCGTCTATGTTTCCATTAAAAATGTATTTTTTGGACCCACTTATGCTATAAATTTCGAAATACACCCCTCTTGGGGCGATAACTCCCTGGGTCAAATTGGCACTTCCGAAGGCTTTAAAGGGTTCGGTCAACGGCAACGGCGTCGCAAGCTGCGGGGCCAGGGCCGTGGGCTTCTCCACTTCCAATGGAAGATCAACAGGCTTACCTGAGCTAAACCGTAAGATGGGTTCAAACCCAGGGAGTGGGGCGTCTTCGGGCTGAATGGTTTCCTTGGCCTCGCGAACGGGTGCCGATTTCGCAACAGGGAGGTAAATCGTCGAGACATCCATTAGACCCTGGGACTCGGCTAGCGAACTATTAGGTGCCAAGAGCTCGGTCGTCACCGTCAACGTCGGCGCGGGTGGATTGCCCCCAGCTTGAGGTTTAAAAAAAATCAGCGCCGAAATAAAAGCAAGACCCGTCACGATCATAGCCGTACGAGTGACCGGCGGAACTTGTCCGCCCGTAAGGCTACGAATGGCACCGAGCAGTCGCATCGCGATTAGCTACCTGCCGGACGCTCGGCCACGGTGATGTTAAGAAGTGAGCGAAGCCCTTGGCGAATAATGGTGAACTGAATCACGTCGCCAGGTTTACGCTTAACGACTGCTAAACGCAACTCATTCCAATCTTCAAAGGGTTTACCGTCGATGGCGACGATGACATCCGACGGACGCAGTCCGCACTTCATTGCGGGAGATTTCTCCGTCACCTCCTGCACCAAAACGGCCCCACCGCGTAAATTTAATTTGGCCGCATCTTCCGATTTTAAATCACCCCCAAATAATCCCACAAAGCCACGGACAAACTTTCGGCCGTTGGCCAAGTCGGCCGCGACGAGCGACATTAAGTTAGAGGGAATCGAATAACCAATACCGATGCTACCGCCCTGCCCTCGCGTACTGATCGCACTATTCATGCCGATAATCCGGCCTTCAAAATCAACCAAGGGCCCGCCTGAGTTTCCAGGGTTAATTGCTGCATCCGTCTGAATAAAATCCTCCACCGAATTGAGCCCGGGCGAGCGACCGAGCGCCGAAACAATTCCCGAGGAAACCGATAAGCCAACACCGAGGGGATTCCCAATCGCAAAGACGACATCGCCGACTCGCACCTTATCGCTATCGCAGAATCGAGCGTAAGGTAGATTATGCTCCTCCACCTTTAATAAGGCGATATCGGTATTATCATCTACGCCCAACACCTTAGCTTTAAGTTCACGACGATCGGTGAGCGTGACATAAGCGTCCTTAGCCATCGTGTTATTGGCAAGCATCACGACGTGCCGATTCGTAATAATATAGCCATCGGGATGCACGACGGCACCCGAGCCTTGTCCTAAGTATATTTGAACTTCACCAGTGCGCTTATCGATATCTTTAATATCTGATGGAGTGATGCCACGTATCCGTCGTGCGTATTCCATCGGAAAAGTTGCCGTGGTGCGAATGCTGACCACTGCAGGCGTAATGCGGGCAAGCATATCCGCATAACTCGCACCGACCACTGCCCGATTCAGCTGGCGCGCATCAGTATCAAAAGTGACCGCTGGCAGCGACCCGCACAGCGTTAATCCCAAGACGATGATTAACCTTCTCATGACTTGAAATTAGGTGTCACTCGCCACAAGGCAAGCGACCTCAGCGAGCCATTGTAAAGCCACCGCCCGGTTGGGTGGGCTCAGCCTCATCACGCTCACTATTAAAGCGCATGGAGAACAAACGCGTCACGCCCTTCTCTTGCATCGTGGCACCAAAGATGGCATCCGCCGCGGAGACGGTGCGCTTATTGTGCGTAATCACAAGGAACTGTGAGAACTTGGTGAAGTCGCGAATGATATCCGTGAATCGTCCGACGTTCGCATCGTCCAGTGGTGCGTCTAATTCATCGAGTACGCAAAGCGGCGAAGGTTTCACCATGTAAATGGCAAATAAGAGTGCGACGGCCGTCATCGTGCGCTGACCGCCCGAAAGCAACGAAATGCCACGCAGCTTAGTGCCCGGAGGTTGAGCAATAATTTCGATACCGCTTTCCAGCGGATCTTCTGCCTGCACCAACTGTAAATCGGCGGCTCCACCCACGAAGAGGCGCTCGAAGGTGAATTTGAAATTCTTCCGAACCTGTTCAAAAGTATCGGTAAATAATTTAAGTGAGGTCTGATTGAGTTCGTCGATTGCCTTGGTCAGCTCTTCCTTTGCCTTCCAAAGGTCATCGCTCTGCTTCGTCAGGAATTCATGGCGATCACGCAGCGAAGAGTACTCTTCAACGGCCACGAGATTGATTGAACCCATGCCCGACATGCGGTCGCGCAGGTCAGCAATCTCGCGCACCAGCGGAGGCCAATCCACATTCTCGAGGGCGGCCAAGTCTTCCGCCGTAGGCTCGCCGCGATGGGCGACCGACTTGGGGGCGGCCGGCGCTTCACCCTCTTCAGACTCCTCTAAATCATCAAAGCCCGAAGCACCTTCAGGCTCACCTTCGGCGAGCCAAAGCTGCAAACGCCAATCCACCGAGCCGACCTCGACCTGGTGATCGGATAAAACTTTTTCAGAAATAAAACCGCACTGGGAGGTTTGCTCCGCGAGCGAGACCTCGAGCGACTTCAAGCGGCTATCGGTTTCGCGCAAGCGTTCACGATCCACCGATAAGACACGGTCTTCGGATTCCAATAAAGTATCCTTCTGACTTAACTCCTCGCGGTTCACATTTAAAGCCGCGTGCGCCGTATCAATTTCACCAGAGAGTTTTTGGGAGTTTTCGCGGGCAACCGTCGCCTGAGTTTTAAGTTCGGCAATCAGGCGATCATTGTTCTGTGCTTCAACTTTGCGCGAAGCCAGGCGCGCCGAAGCATCCGCGCGACGCGATTCAAGGTCGGCCAATTCACGTCCCGCTAGTTCGAGTCGCTGACGTTGTTCGGCGAGCGAAAGTCGGACTTCACCTAAAGAGCTTCGACGGTTGTCGGCTTCACCGCGACGGCGTTCTACTTCCTGTTCGCCATCGACAATCGCCTGACGTAACCCAGCGACTTGGCCGTCTTTCACGGTCAAAGTGTCTTGGGCCCGGTCGCGACGTAAAACTGCATCCGCCTTAGATGATTCAGTTTCGTTGAGTTGACGTTGATCGCGAGCGATACGCTCATCGGCCGCCGTTAAAGTCGAGCGTGCGGTACGTTCATCAGCTTGGGCAACCGATAGTTCCTGACTCGCAAACTCGGTCGCGGAACGCAGCTTGGTGACGCTGGCTTCGGCCGTTTCAATATCCGACTGCAGGCCAAGTGCCTTCTCGTTTAAAGTTGTGAGCTTATCATTCTCCGCTTCGAGCTTCGCTTTAACGGCACGAATTTCACTTTCGCGAGAGAAGACGCCCGAACCGGCACCGCTCGCCGCTTTGCGCGGACGACCCGCAAAAACTAAACCACGACGATCGACCAGATCGCCAGCAGTAGTGGCGACCAAGAAGAATTCGAAAGACGGATTGCTCCGCCACCAGCCCAAGAAGTCGGCCAAGCTGTCGCAGATATAACAGCCGTCGAAAAGATTGGAAATAATGCGAGCGTGTGCAGCTGCCTTAGGCTGAACGGACTGCGTGGCGGGTCGCAACCAACCTGGCGAGGCGGTGCTCGATTTCGCCAAGCCTGGTGCAGCAACTTGAAAAACGGCACGACCCAACTCGCGCTCACCCATCTTGCTGATAATACCAGGCAAGAATTCTGCGCTCTCCAATGCAACCGCTTCGGAGGCCGCACCCAAAATATTTTCTAAGGCACCCGCGGAGGCGACATCGGTCACGGTGACTAAATCCGCCAACGCCGCGGCCTTGCCGGCGGGCACGCCATCGGAAAGTTCGCCACGCAGCACGGCTTTGGCTGCATCGGAAAAACCTTCGAGACGCGATTGCATTTGCTCCAGCACACCGAGTTGCGCCGAGAGTTTTGCCACCTGGCGATCCTGCTCGGAAATGGTCTGCTGCAGGCTGCGAAACTCATTGAGCAATTCACGTACATGGTCAGCGGCAGCCTGTTCAGCCGCCCGAGCACTTTGTAAATCGGCATGGCGTTGAGTCGCCACAGTGGCGCTTTCGCTCGCCCGGCGGTCAAGTGCGACGCGCTCGTCCTTGGCCTGCGATAACGACGCGGTTAAATCCACCAAGCGAGCTTGGTAGCCACGTAAATCGACTTCGTAATTGGTAACGTCGGCACGGGCACGCGTCATTTCACCTTCCGCCACTAAAACGTCTTGGCGCGTGCGGCGCAGGCGAGCCTCGGCTTCAATTAATAATTTTCCGAGCTCATCCACTTCCGCGGCTTTCTCGCGGAAGGTGGCATCGGCCGCCGTGACATCACCGGCGGCGGCGGACTTCACGTCGGAACTGCCGCGCAAACGGGTTTCGTATTCAACAATCGCCTGCTCGGCTTCGGCGGCTTCGCGACGAATCTCCTGGAGACGAGCGGTTAAATCGTCGGAACGTAAATCCGCTGTCCGGGCATCAGCTTCAGCGTTTTCGCGGGCCGTTCTTAAATCAAAAAGGGCCTGCTGGGCGCGCTGCACTTGCTCGGCGAGTTCAATGCGAACGGCCCGGGTCGAAGCCAGGGCGGATTCGCGACTGCGTAAGCTTTCCGCCAGTGTTTCCACTTCGGTGCGGCAGCTGGTCGCTTCGATTTCAAGTTTTTCAACTTGGGCTTTACGGTCCGCAAATTGTTTGGATTGCCAGGCTAAATCTAAATGCGTGAAGCGGTGACGGAGTCGACGGTAACGCAAGGCCTTCGCCGCCTGGCGACGGAGGCTAGCAATCTGACGACCAACTTCACCAATGACATCGGTGACGCGTGCTAAGTTCGTATCAACGCCGGATAATTTATTGAGGGCCTCTTTGCGCTGAGATTTATACCGAGTGATACCGGCGGCTTCTTCAAACAAGTAACGACGCTCCGCTGGATTTGCAGAGAGGACTTGATCGATTTGCCCCTGCACCATGAAGGAGTAGGACATGCGGCCGATACCCGTGTCCATGAAGAGACGTTGAATGTCTTTTAAGCGGGCAGGCTTACCATTTAAGAAATAATCGCTCGTACCTTCGCGGTACAATCGACGCATCACGGAGACTTCGGCGAAAGCGGTACCGAGTTCTTTTTCGCAATCTGCAAAAACGAGTTCTACTTCGCACTGCGGCATTGGCTTACGACGATCCGTACCGGCAAAAATAACATCCTGCATACTCTGACCGCGAAGCGATTTTGCACTCTGTTCCCCTAGCACCCAACGGATCGCGTCGACGATGTTCGACTTGCCGCAACCATTGGGGCCAACGACAGCCGTGACGCCGGGCCCGAGTTCAATTCGGGTACGATCAGCAAAGCTTTTAAATCCGTTGGCGACGATTTCCTTGAGGTACATCGAGGGGTGGCCGTCACGATTGCCCCGCGGGGACCCCTCCGCAAGCGTGATATGCCCATTTTCAGGCGAGTTATTCACGATTAAAAAGTCTCGGTTTCTGGGTTGACGAGCCCCAGCTCCCTCTGTTGCCTCAACCCTCTAACTGCCAACATGTCTGTAGAAATCAAGATCCGCAAGGGCGAGACCATCGATAAGGCTCTCCGCCGCCTCAAGAAAAAGATCGACCGCGAAGGCGTCATCAAAGACGTCCGTGCGAAGCGCGGCTATGAAAAGCCCTGCGAACGCCGTCGTCGTAAGACCAAGGTTAAGAACTTCAATAGTTACCTGCGCAAGAAGTGGGATAACGCTTAAGGTTTAATTTCAGAACCTTAACTTAAAGACCCGCCGGATTCGGCGGGTCTTTTGTTTTAGCAGGTCGGCTTGGCCCTGAAAACAAAAAGGGCCGAACCTTGCGGTTCGACCCTTTGGTAAAGCCAGGTGCTGGCTTAGCGCAAGAAGAGCAACTCTTGGTAGGACGGCAGCGGCCAGTATTCGTCGGCCACGATTTCTTCCAAGCTGTCAGCGGCGGCACGTACTTTCAACATGGCAGGTAATACCTTGTTGCAGGCGTGGGCGGCGTTGGCGTGGGTGTCGGCCTTCTCGTCGTCGCGAGCCTTGTCGAGGGCATCGAGGGCAGCCGCGAGTTCGTCAGCGAGACCGAGCACGTCCTTACGGAGTTTGCCACCAGACTTCGAATCAGCCACGGGCGTGAGGTCCGCAGCGAACTTCAAGGCCGCAGGCAGGAGAAGCGTACGACCGATATCGGAAGTGAGCTTCGACTCAGTCTTCACGGAGAGAACGTACGAGTGAGTGTAGATTTCTTCACGGGAGTGAAGTTCATCCTTACTCAATACGCCTTGGCGGGAGAAGACATCGACAGTGGATTTAGCCACGATTTCAGGGAGAGCCTCAGGCGTGGTGCGAAGGTTTTTCAGGCCGCGCTTTTCAGCTTCTTTGTGCCACTCTTCCGAGTAACCGTTACCATTGAAGATAATGCGACCGTGCTTGGTAAGGATTTCCTTCAGAACTTTTTGCAGGGCCACGTTGAAATCCTTAGTAGACTTCAATTCAGCGCTGAGTTCATCGGCCAACTTGTCGAGCGAGTCAGCCATGATAGTATTCAGAACGGTGAGAGGACCAGCGACCGAGAAGGCAGAGCCAACGGCGCGGAACTCAAACTTGTTACCAGTGAAGGCAAACGGACTGGTACGGTTACGGTCGCCGGCATCCTTAGGAAGCACAGGCAAGGTATCCACACCGAGAGTCATCGTGCCACCCTTACGTGAAGAGGAAGCGGAACCGCTCTTCTTCACTTGTTCAATCACTTCGTTGAGCATGTCACCGAGGTAGATCGAGATGATTGCGGGAGGGGCTTCGTTCGCACCGAGACGGTGGTCGTTACCTGCTGAAGCGACGGAGGCACGGAGCAGACCTTGGTGAAGGTCGACGGCGCGAATCACGGCAGTACAGAAGGTTAAGAATTGTGCGTTGTCGTGGGGGTCGGAACCAGGCTCGAGCAAGTTGCCGACGCCAGCACCACCGAGGGACCAATTCACGTGCTTACCCGAACCGTTGACGCCTGCGAAAGGCTTTTCAACGAGGAGGCAAACGAAACCGTGCTGAGCAGCGACGCGCTTGAGCAACGTCATGGTCAACATTTGGTGATCGTGAGCAACGTTGGCCGATTCGAAAATCGGGGCGACTTCGAACTGGGCCGGAGCCACTTCGTTGTGACGGGTCTTGATTGGAATGCCGAGTTTGAAACACTCGCGTTCGGTTTCCATCATGCAGGCGAGCACGCGGTCAGGGATGGTACCGAAGTATTGGTCTTCGAACTCTTGACCCTTGGCAGGCTTGGAGCCGAAGAGCGAACGACCACAGGTATAGAGGTCAGGACGGAGGTGGAAGAGGCGAGAGTCGATGAGGAAGTATTCTTGCTCAGGACCGCACGATGCGGTGATGAAGCCGCTCTTCTTGCCGAAGAGTGCCAAAACGCGCTGCGCGGATTTATTGAGCGCATGCATCGAACGGAGTAGAGGGGTTTTCTTGTCGAGGGCCTCACCTTTCCAAGAAACGAACGCAGTTGGAATGCAAAGCGTCGAACCGTTTTCGCCATCGAAGATGTAAGCAGGGGAAGTGACATCCCAAGCGGTGTAACCACGGGCTTCAAAGGTCGAACGCAGACCACCGTTCGGGAACGAAGAAGCATCAGGCTCAGCTTGAATTAAAGCCTTACCGGAGAATTGAGCGAGCGTACCGGGACCGTTAGGCTCGAAGAAGGTATCGTGTTTCTCAGCAGTGTAGCCGGTGAGAGGATAGAACACGTGGGCGTAGTGGGTTGCACCGCGCTCGAGTGCCCAATCTTTAATCGCAGCAGCGACCACATCGGCGACAGCGAGGTCGAGCTTCGTGCCGGACTCAATGCTAGCCTTTAAAGATTTGAAGACGTCCTTCGGGAGACGCTTTTCCATTTTCTCGAGCGAGAAAACGTTTTGTCCGTAGATGGAGTCGATCTTCTCATTACGGAAGTCGAACGTCCCTTTAAGACGTGGTTGAGATGCAATAGATTCGATTGCATTTCGTCGGGCTGGGTTGGTGCTCATATTGGGGGATTGGTAGAAAGGGATTGAGTGCTTGTTTTCAAACAAAAGACAGCACTCACCGTGCCACGGTACAACCCGTAACAATTCACAGTCTTGTTTGTCTATTTTTAGTCACTTTTGTTTAATTTTAGTCAAACTATGATTTTTAGCCTGCTTGGTATGACTAAAAATCGAGGAGGATTGCTTAGTTTCGAGGGACACTGTCTGCTTGGTCTATGCAATTGGACGCCATCATCCTAGGCGCTGGCCCGGCAGGGCTTTCAATTGCCCATGAACTTCAAAGATTGGGCTCAAAGGTTAAGGTCCTCGAAACGTCCGATCGAGCGGGAGGCTCCATCCGCACCATTCGCGACGGCGAGTGGATTGTCGAAACTGGACCCAATACTTTACAGACCGAGGGTACGGCTGACTTAGAAATACTAAAAGGTTATGGGCTGAAAAACGAGATGCAGTTTGCGCACTCCGAATCCGCCAAACGCTTCATTCTCTCGCACGGCAAACTACACACCCTCACCGCCCACCCTGCCTCGCTCCTGAAGTCCGACCTTCTGAGCTTCACCGAAAAACTCCGGCTCGGTTCCGAAATTTTCCGCTCACGGAAAAACCCCTCCAACGAATCGATTCAAGATTTCATGACCCGTCGGTTTGGCAAAGCCGCGGCCGATCGGCTGATGGACCCCGTGGTTTCTGGCATCTACGCGGGCGACCCCAGCGAATTAAGTATGGCGAGCTGCTTCCCTTCTATTCACGGATTGGAAAAATCGCACCGCTCTGTACTTTTAGGATTAATGCAACGCCCCAAGGCGGACCGTCGCATTGTGGGTTTTAAAAACGGCATGCAGCAACTCGCCAATGAAATGGCAAGACCGCTACTGGAACACGGAGCGTTAGAAAAAAACTGCGCCATCGCCGAAATTAAAAAAGAAGGTGGCACTTGGACCGTCAGCTGGGTGGATCAAACTCAGGCGCCGCACACAGCGACCGCCCCTCGCTTTATCATAACTGCACCCCACTGGCATTGGGCTCGCTTACCACTACCCCATAACATCAAGCAAAGCCTTGAGCCGTGGCACCAATCCAAAGTCCCGTCCGTGACCGTCGTAGCACGGGGTTACAAGCGTAGCGATGTTCCACACCCGCTCGATGGCTTTGGCTACCTCGTTCCCCATAACGAAAACCGAGGAGTACTCGGCTGCCTCTTTCCTTCTTCCGTCTTTAGCGACCGCACCCCCAAAGACCACGTGCTACTTTGTAACTTCATCGGCGGAAGCCGTCACCCAGACCTCGCCGCACAGAGCGATGAGCAAATACGGATTTCAGTTAATCGTGAATTATCTGAAACTTTGGACATCAAAGCTACCCCCGTGAAAGAATGGATTCAGCGCTGGCCGCAGGCGATTCCGCAGTACGACGGACAGCAAAGCGTGCGCGAAAAACTTTTAGAGCAACTCGAAAGCGAACATTCCGGACTGCATTTTCTCGGAGCGTTTCGTCACGGCGTCGCCCTGATGTCCGTCATCCGACGTGGCCACACCCTGGCTCAGTGTTTCTCGCGGTGAATCACCGGCTCGGGTAAGCTGCGAATCACCCAAAGTGCGGGCACCATCAAACACGCCCCAAAGACGTAGACCCAGAAGTGCGAGCCGGTTTTGAAATATAAAAAGGCGGCAGTCAGCGGACCAATCACGCGGGCCAGCGACCCAGCGGATCGTAAAATACCTAGGTTGCGTCCTTGCTCACTCGGACTGGAATACAGCGAGACGAGCGAGGACACGCTCGGCAAGATGAGGCCCGTCGCAAAAGAAAGCAGGCCCATCCCTATGTAGAATACGGCTTTAGCCCAAGGCACGAGTGGGGCGACATCAGTGGGCGCTGGAATCAATGCCACCAAGCTAAAGGCCACAATCGCCGACAGCATGCCTAGCATCGCCACTTTTTTCTGGCCGATGCCCTTGACGATTTGACGAGCCATACCTTGAGCAAAAATTAAGCACATACCGTTAAACAAGAATAGCGTGACATTATCACGCGGACTGTATGCAAATAAAGCCAGCGTCAAAAATACCACCGTGTTCTCCATGCCAGTAAAAGCGACTTGGTAAATAAGGTTAGCCAAAGAAGTCCGTCGCACCTCACTGGAACCAACCGTCGCTAAGTCAAAAATCGAAGGCTTCTTTGTATGCGCGTGGGCCCGATTTTTAAGGGGTAAGGTTTCAGGGAAGAAGGCCCAAACCAAAACAAAGTTCATGGTCGCCATGAAGGCTGACACTGCCGCTGGGAGTGAAAATGGATTTAAGCCTAACGGCGAAGCGGCGACGACGGTATTGACTTCATGTGGTGCGGTTAATCCTCCAATCACCGGCCCGACTAAAAAACCCATGCCGATGGCAATGCCGACCACTGCCATCCCCTTCGTGCGCTCTTTTTCTTCAGTGACATCTGCTGCAGCCGCACTCGCTACCGCAATGTTGCCCGCCATCATCCCGCAAATCATCCGCGTCAATACCACGACCCAGAACTGTGCCGCGAAAATCCAGAGCACGTACGACAGTGCACTACCTGCCAAGGTGATGGTCAAAATATTCCGACGGCCAAAACGATCGGACAGCGCCCCCCAAATCGGAGAGAAAACAAATTGGAGTAAAGAATAGAGCGTGCTCAGCAAACCGCCGAACAGGACGGTCTTCTTAAAAACCGTGTCACCGCCAAGCCATTCGGCCGCCGCCGATAAACTACCAATCAACGTTCCGGTCGAACCTTCAGAACTAATGTAGTGAGACAGTAAATGCGGAAAGAGCGGGATAATTACACTGAAACCAATGATATCCATCAACACCGTTAGAAAAATCAGCCCCAGAATGCGGCGTTGCGGTAACTGAGCGGGGACGGACATAGCGAAAAGATGGGACGCGGTTTGGCTAATCGCAAACAAAAGTGCACACTTGCGAAGTCGGCCGATTCAGCAAAAATAGAGTCATGGTACGGCCCCTCCTTCTATCCTTCGCTTTGGCATGTCTGTGCCTGAATCTTACCGCAGCCACCGACCCCAAGCTTCTGCTGATTGAACAACAACTTCAGGGCTTTTCAGACCAGGACTACAACCAGTCCGTGGAACGCATGCTCACGGAGTATGAAAACAAAACCGGTGTTGGCCTAAAGCCCGGTCAGCTTCGCAAGTGCGGACTTAAAATCTCATCGCAAGCCGGACTTGGGCTGGCCACACCCAAGCCACTGATTCGCGCGCTGGGAAATGCGCTAATGAAACGAGGCTTCGAGAAAGACGCAGTACTCCTGTGTGATGTTCGCCAAGAGAGTCTCCGCGAATGCGGCTTCCTTCCTCAGCTTTCCAGTGACGCGGATAAATTCGAGGGCTTCCCAGTCGTAGCCTTTGAACCTCAGGCCAATAAATGGTCGGCCGAGAAAAAACTCTGCTACGAAAACCAAGTCATGCCTCGCCCCGGAGCACCCATGGTTCCGTGGGGCGACCCACGCGTCAGCATTCTACCCAAGACGCTGTACGACGACGTCGATTTCTGGATTAACCTTCCAGTGCTTTCAGATAGTAAAACTCTAGGTGTAAGCGGCGCCATGGCATCGGCTTCTTTGGGCAGCATCGCCAATGCCGAACGCTTCTCAGATAATCCAGCGAACGCCTCAAAAGTTGCCGTGGAGGTTTGTGCAATCCCCGAATTATCCAAGAAGAACGTCCTCACGGTGCTTTCACTCGAACGCTATCAAGTGCTGGGCGGCCCGAGCTTCGATGCCAATTGGTGCAAGTCCGAGAAAGTCATGCTCGCGAGTGCGAATCCCGTTATCCTCGATTTTATTGGCCTGCAAAAAATCAATGCCGGTCGCACCGCACGCAATGTCGAAACCATTCGCCCCGAGCCGCCTATCTTCTCCGCCGCCAACGCTGGCGAAATCAAACTGGGCACCTGTCGCCCAGGGGATATTACGCTCGTTAAACTAACTGCGGAATAACTTAGAGCTTAACGCCTAAGGCCTCCGAAGCGGTTGCACGTTCTTCGAGCAACTCTTTCTCGGTGATGGCGATTTTATCTTTAGAAAAAGCATCTAGCGGAAGTCCCTGCACAATTTCCCATGAGCCATCAGGCTTCGTACGAATGGGGTAACCAAACATGATACCAGGCGTGATACCGTAATCGCCCTTCGAGAGCACAGCCACCGAATGCCAATCGCCTGCTGGTGTAGGGAAGTGCAGACTACGCAACGTATCTAACGCCGCATTGGCTGCAGAAGCCGCCGAGGATGCACCGCGAGCCTTGATCACAGCCGCACCACGCTTTTGCACATCACCGACAAAAGTTTCTTT
>CANBWJ010000040.1 GCA_947373115.1 Opitutia bacterium
CACACGTATTGAGGCTCCTGCGGGCTACAAGCAGCGCTGGAATACCAAGCCCGAGTTGGATGTGAGTGATTTAAATTAGGAACCTTTTTCAATCGGAGAGGTCTTTCGCTATATGAAGTTTTTAACTTACCTACTTTTACTCGTCGGCATTAACGCTGGAGCGATTGAAGCGCAGTCGGATGCAGTGCAAAATGACAACCCCACCAAGACAACGGCAGCGAGGGCACCCGACCCATCATTTGCACCCATCAAGGAAGTCGTTGGCTTGCCCCGCGTGCTTATCATCGGCGACTCAATTTCTATGGGGTACACCCTACCCGTTCGCAAAAACCTAGAAGGCAAAGCCAATGTTTTGCGGATACCTGAGAATGGCGGACCCAGTTCACGAGGCATCGATAAACTCACCAAATGGCTCGGCGACAAGAAGTGGAACCTAATCATTTTTAATTTCGGACTTCACGACCTACGCGTTATGGAGGAAGGCAAGCACCAGGTGGAGATTGCGGATTACGAAAAAAATCTAACATCAATTGGACAAACCCTGCTCAAAACCGGCGCCAAAGTTATTTTCGTGAATACCACGCCCGTACCCAAAGCCGCCATGAAAGTGGTGCGACTAGATACCGATGTCGCGGCTTACAACGCGAGTGCGAGTAAAGTCATGAAAGAACTTAAGATACCTGTGATTGATTTAAATGCAGCCGTGACCCCGAAAATTAAGGATTACCAAAAGCCCAACGACGTTCACTATTTGCCCGAGGGTTACCAATTTCTCGGCCAGGTTATTAGTGCAGAAATTGCTAAGAATCTGAAGAAATAATCTTATTTCACGGTGCCAGGGGTTGAGTTAGCACAATAGTAGAACGGCGAACTGCGCTGTCTACTTGATGGTCTGAAAATAGAAGATTAAGGTGTGTTTAGCGCTTTTCTTTTGACCCTGCCAAAGGATAGAACACCCCTACACCTATCCCTTTACTGTTCATGAATTCCGCGCAAGTCCGCCAGTCTTACCTCGACTTCTTTAAGTCCAAGCAACACACGATCGTGCAGTCGTCGAGCTTGATGCCCGATTCGCCGAATCTGTTGTTCACCAACGCGGGCATGAATCAGTTCGTGCCGATTTTCCTCGGACAGGCCAAGTGCCCCTATACTCCCGGTCGCGCGGCGGATACCCAAAAGTGCATTCGGGCCGGCGGTAAGCATAACGACCTCGAAGACGTGGGCCTCGACACTTACCACCACACTTTTTTTGAAATGCTCGGTAATTGGTCGTTTGGTGATTACTTTAAACGCGAGGCCATCGATTACGCCTGGGAATTGATCACAGAGGTTTGGAAATTCCCGAAGAACCGAATCTACGCGACCGTTTACTCACCAAATAAAGCCAAGGGCGATCCCGCTGAGTTTGACCAAGAAGCGTGGGATGCGTGGGCGGAGAAATTCCGCGCGGCCGGACTCGACCCCGCTGTGCACATCGTGAACGGTAATAAGAAAGATAATTTCTGGATGATGGGCGACACCGGTCCTTGCGGTCCTTGCACCGAATTACACATCGACCTCACCCCCGAGGGCAACACCCAGGGTACACTCGTTAACGGCAGCGACGCTCGTTGTATGGAGATCTGGAATCTGGTCTTCATTCAATTCAACGCTAACCCAGACGGCACCTTCTCACCCCTACCCGCCCGTCACGTCGATACAGGCATGGGCTTTGAACGCGTCGCTGGCATCATGCAGTGCACGAAGAATTTCAAAGACTTCTCCGGCACGATTTCTAATTACGAGAGCGATGTCTTCACGCCGCTGTTCCGTCGACTCGAGGAGCTCTCGGGCAAGAAATACGCTTCGACATTACCTGCACCGGGTTCATCGGGTGCCAACGAACAAGAAAAGATCGACGTGGCCTTCCGCGTCATCGCCGACCACATCCGCACGCTTTCGTTTGCCATCGCTGATGGCATTCAGCCCGGTAACACCGACCGCAATTACGTGCTACGCCGTATTCTTCGTCGCGCCGTACGTTACGGTCGCACACTAGGACTCAAGGGCGGATTCTTCCACAAGCTCGTCGATGTCCTCGCCGAGACCATGGGCGACACCTTCCCCGAAATCCGCACCCGTCGCACCATCGTGGCCGACGTCATTCGTGCCGAAGAAGAATCTTTTAATCGCACGCTCGATAAAGGTATCGCCCTCTTTGAAGACGAAGCCGCTAAACTTAAGTCGGGCGAATCCATCACTGGCGCCCTCGCCTTCCGTTTATACGATGAACAGGGCTTCCCGCTCGACCTCACGCAATTAATGGCCCGTGAACGCGGCCTGAGTGTCGACGTCGCTGGCTTTGAAAAACTCATGGAAGAGCAACGTGCTCGCGCCCGTGCGGCTCAGAAGAAGGAAGTCATTACGCTTTCCGATATTAATTCCGACCACCCCACTGTCTTCCTCGGCTACGATGCGAATCAAACCAAGGCCAAGGTTGCACAAGTCGCGAAAGTTAAAAACCGTTCGGCTGTTATTTTGGATCGCACCGTGTGTTACGCCGAAATGGGCGGACAGGTGGGCGACAACGCCACGCTGATTGCGGGCGGACGCGAGTGGCGTGTGACCGACACTCAGAAGTCGGGACAGACTATTTTACACTTTATCGACGGCGAAGACGCCCCGGAAGTCGGCACTGAAGTCGAAATCACCCTCGACCAGACTCGTCGCGACGCCATTCAGCGTCACCACACCGTTACGCACATTCTTCACTGGGCACTGCACGAAGTCGTCTCCAAGGAAGCATCGCAAAAAGGTTCAGCCGTGGCGCCGGATAAACTCACTTTTGATTTTAATGGCCAGGCCCTGACTGCTGGGCAGGTCGCGGACATCGAACGCCTCGTCAATGAGCGCATCTTGGCCAACGAATCCGTCTCGTGGAAAGAAGTGAAGCTCGCTGAGGTCAAGGGACGCCCTGATATCATGCAATTCTTCGGCGATAAGTATGGAGAAACCGTACGCGTCGTCCAAGTCGGTGGCAAAGCCCACGCCCTCAATGGTTGGTCGATGGAACTCTGTGCGGGAACGCACGTGCGTTCGACTGGTGAAATCGGACTCTTCCGGATTCTCGGCGAAAGCGCGATTGCTGCGGGCGTGCGCCGCATTGAAGCCACTGCTGGTATTGCGGCCTATGATCGTAGTCACCATGACGCTGAACTATTGAAATCACTCGCAGCGAGCGGCAATGTGCCCATCGCGGATTTATTGAAGCGCTTCGATGCGCTCCAAGAACAAGTCAGCACCCTCGAGAAAAAATTAAAGTCGTACCGCGATAAAGAAGCCGGTGCATTGGCCGACACCTTAGCGCAACAAGCGAAGACCAAGGACGGATTACAGTACGTAATCACGCAAGTGAACGTCGAAAACCCGAATGACCTTCGTGAACTCGGTGCGAAAGTTGCGGGCAAGATTGGTGCCAGCGCCGTTGTCGTTCTCGCCGCCGTAAATGCCGGAAAAGTTTCATTGGTCGCAAATTGCGGAGCCGATGCCATCAAGGCCGGCAAGCAAGCGGGCAAGATTGTGGCGGATGCCTGCGGTCGCATGGGCGGCAAAGGCGGAGGTAAGCCCGACGCGGCGATGGGTGGCGGTGTCGACGCCTCCAAGCTCGCCGAAGCCCTCAGTTCGGTCAGCTAACCCCCTGATTTTAGCCATTTCTGGCCAGGTCTACGGGCTTTCGCTCTTTCCCTAATGACGGGAAAGGCCTAAGTTCGTGTGAATGTCTATTCGCCGACTCGGACTCATCGTTAACCGCACCAAGCCTGGTGTGGAAGAGATTGTGCGTACCGTTCAGACCGTGACCAAGGCCAGCGGCGTCGAATTAGTCCTCGCTGACAGCTGGCCCGTGCGCCGTGAAACCATTGCGGGGTGCGACGCCTGTGGCGTGGTCGGTGGCGATGGCACCTTCCTTGGGATTGCGGAAGCCGCTGCCCTCGAAGGCATTCCCCTCTTCGGTATCAATCGTGGTAAACTCGGCTTCCTGGCCGCCTACCCCAGCGAAGATATTGCGGGGTCCATTCAATCGATCCTCGCCGGCGATTTCCGTCTGGAAAATCGTGCGCTCTTGGAAATTCGTTTTGCTGATAAATCTTTCGCGCTCGCGCTGAATGACGTCGTACTAAAAACACGTGACGTTTTTCGGATGGGTCGCTTCACCGTGCGTGCCGACGGATCGCACGTGAATGATTACCGGGCCGACGGACTGATCTTAGCCACACCGACGGGCTCGACCGCCTACAACCTCGCTGCCGGCGGACCACTCGTGGACCCTGCCGCCTCGGTCATCGCGCTCACGCCGATTTGTGCGCACACCCTTTCCAATCGTAGTTTAATTTTTGACGGTGAATCGGAAATCGAAATTCACAGTGAAGACGGGGCGTTGCTCGGTCTTTCGGTGGATGGTCGCCCCACGCTTGAGGCCCAGAGTCGACTGCCCCTCGTGGTGCGTACGGCGAAGGTACAATTGAGCCTCATTCGTCCGAAAAACCTCAGCCATTTCGATATTCTGCGGAGCAAGCTGCGCTGGTCGTAAGGCAAAGCACCACGCCAAACAAAAAGTCCCAAAGCTTTACATCATCGGGCCGTCGGGTGGACCTGCGGCAGGATCAACTGCTTTATCTTTATTACGACCAACCCAAGTCGCAACCAGCACGCCAATGCCCAATAAAATATAGATGTAAGTCATCGTATCGTCGGAATCTTCCGCAACCGGACTCTTCGAAGCAAAAGCACCGCCACTATTGGTAATATCTCCCAGGTTCGAGCGACTCGCACCCAAGGTCTGTAGACTGTTGGTGATAGGGGTTGTGAGTGACGATGAATCTTTCGTGTCACTCATGGTGCGAAAGGCATCGCTAGTGACACGGCTTGAAGAAGCATTACAATCCGTACCACTTAAACCAGCGGAACCAGCGTTAAGATCGCTGGGGCGCTCGGTCAGTTGAATCCCAGTAGTATCGCTGGGCAGCGATGGCACACTGAGCGTGCTCGGCAAGACTGGATCTAACCCCTTCGTCAAGGTGTCGGGACTAACTTGGGTTTCACTGATGGCCGCAACCGGCAACGCCACGCAGGCAAAGAGCGGTCGCAACGTATGGAAAAAAATTTTCATTAGTTTGCAGTCAGTAACTTGTCTGACCTTGGTAGCAATTCGTTATCGTATGTTTGTAAATATAAAAACAGCAAAGGCGCCGCAGAGAAATCGCACCCTTTTGTCATCGCTTGCTCAAATGTCGCAATATCATCATACCCGCACAAATATCATCAAACAATTGAAGCCGACCGTTGACGCAGGAGGCAAAGATGTTCTTTGCTTATACTGTACACATGTTGACCATTGCCAATGTATCTAAGTCCTACGGACCCCGCGAACTGTTCGCGGAGGTTTCGTTGAATATTGATAGCTATGATCGTCTTGGTCTGGTCGGTGCCAACGGCGCCGGAAAATCGACCCTCTTTAACCTAATCTTAGGCAAAGAAAAACCCGACGAAGGCATCATCGAATGGGAACGCGGTTCCGACTTCGGCTTCCTCCCGCAGGAAAGTGCACCCGTCGGCGAAGAGACCATCATGCAAATCGCCACGAGCGGTCGCAGTTTAAATCCCGAAGACGAGGATTACGATTACACCCTCGAGCCCAAGGCACATAAAATTTTGGCCGGCCTGGGCTTCCGCGAAGGCGACTCCGATAAAGCCGCAAAAACTTTTTCGGGCGGTTGGGTGATGCGCGCACACCTCGCGCGTTTACTCGTCAGCGAACCCACCCTGCTCCTACTGGATGAGCCGACCAATCACCTCGACCTTGAAGCGCTGCTTTGGTTCCAGGATTACCTAACGCGTTACTCGGGCGGACTCGTGGTGATCTCACACGACCGTGCCTTCTTAAACGCATTGTGCACGGGTATCATTGAATTACGTGGTCAACGCCTCCACCGCTACCACGGGAATTACGACGATTACTTGGTCGAAAAAGAAGCCCGCAAGGCTCAGCACCAAGCTGTCTTCAAAAATCAGCAGCGCGAAATCGCCCACTTGCAGACTTTCGTCGATCGCTTCGGTGCGAAGGCCTCCATGGCCTCGCGGGCGAAATCCAAGGAGAAGCAAATCGCTCGTCTTGAAGAAAGTGCGATTGATGAACCCGAGGACGATTTAAAGAAGATTCAATTTAAGTTCCCGCAGCCTCCGCGCTCGGGCTTGAAGGTCATCAACCTCGAACACATTCAACAATCCTACGGTGACCATGTGGTTTATCGGGATTTGAATTTTAATACCGAACGCGGACAGCGCATTGTGTTGGTCGGTCCCAACGGTGCCGGTAAATCTACGCTCTTAAAGATTTTAGCGGACGTCATTCCAACGCAAGGTGGCACCCGTGAAATTGGCACGAATGTTATCACGGGCTATTTTGCTCAGAATCGTCTCGATAGCTTAAATCCGTCGCTCTCGGTCCTAGAGAACGTCATGGAATTGCGCACGGTGGATAATAAACTCACCGAACAACAAGCCCGTGGTTTGCTCGGTGCCTTTTTATTCCGAAAAGACGACGTGCATAAGCCAGTGAAAGTCCTTTCGGGTGGAGAGAAATCTCGACTCGCCCTGGTGCGCCTCTTGGTCAATCCCCCGAACTTCCTACTGATGGACGAGCCCACCACGCACTTGGACATGGCCTCGATTGATGCCCTCATTTACGCCCTCAATACCTACGAAGGAACACTCGTGTTCATCAGTCACGACGTTCACTTCATTAAGCAAATCGCCAAGAATGTACTGCACGTGCATTCCGGTCGATTGACCCCTTACGCCGGTAATTACGATTACTACTTGGAGAAATCCAAGGCCACCAATGAACGCGCCGCACTCACGGCGGGCTTTACGGATGGCCGTCCAACGCAGGCAAAGAGCGAAGCCGCTAAGCCTGCGAAGGCGGCGGCCAGCAAACCCAACCCGGCGGAAATTAAGAAATTAAAGAACGAGGTCAGTAAACTCGAACAACAAGTCGCTGAGCTTGAAGCCAAGCAGGCCAAGTTAATGAAAGAATTAAGCGATCCCGCCACATACACTCAGGGTACGCGGGTGCAGGAGTTGAATGCGGAGCTGAAAATTACGAATGAAACGCTGGCGACTACCTCGGCCCAGTGGGAAGAAGCCGCCACGCGGTTCAGTCAGCTGCAAAGTTAAGAACCCTCTTTGCGCATGATTTCAACGCGTAAATTCTTCAGCCTTAAACTGACGCGAATTTTAACGCTGGTTGCGTGTATGTTTCTCAGTGCGAGCTCACTGCGGGCGCACAGTTCAGCGGCTGAGATGACCGTGGCTACCAAGGCCTTGCTTAAAGTACTCACCCCCGCACAGCAAAACCTAGCGCTACTTTCCTTCGATGACAAAGAACGTACGCATTGGCTTTATGTTCCGAGTTTGCGACCAGGCCTGCCGCTCAAACAACTATCCGATAAACAACGTCCGTTTATCCAAAACTTATTAAAGACCGCCCTCTCGCAAAGCGGTTACCTGAAAGCTGAAACCATTCGGGAATTAGAAAATATTTTAAAGAATATTGAAGCCGGTCAGGGCAAATCACCACGCGATGCTGAACTCTATTACTTTACCATTTTTGGCATACCCTCGGATAAAGGCGCTTGGGGTTGGCGTTGGGAAGGCCATCACCTCTCGCTTAATTTCACCATTATCGATGGCGACATCGTGAGCGCCTCCCCGCTTTTCATGGGGAACAATCCTGGGTCAGTGACGACCGCACAGGCCAACGGCAACCAACTGCAGATGCTAAATCAGGAAGACGCACAAGGCTTGGCATTGATTCAATCGCTTACTCCTGAGCAACGTAAGGTCGCTATCATTGCCGAAAAAGCTCCAGCCGACATCACGACCAAGAATCAAGAAAAGCTGGAACGCGTCGCCACTTGCCAAGGCATTGCCTTAAGTGCTTTAACGCCGGAACAAAAATATAAAGTCGGGCGCATCATCGCCGAGTACGTGGGCCGCACTCGCGAGGAATTTGCTTTGGGTGAAATGATCGCAATCAGTGCGACGCCCGAGAATAAAATCTTCTTCGCCTGGGCGGGCGGCACGGAAGCGGGACAAGGCCACTACTTCCGTATCGAAGGCCCATCTTTCTTATTCGAACTCGATAACACCCAGAACAGTGCCAACCACGTGCACACGGTCTGGCGGGATCGACGAAACGATTTTGGTTACGACCCGCTCGCCGAACACTTCAAGAAAGCGCACGTTAAGTAATGGGCCTTAATCTCGGTTTAATTAGAGGGGGGGGGGGGGGCATTTTTCTTGGGCCTAATAATATCGTTAATACATAGAGCATTTATGTGTTATCGCTTGATAGCCCTCAATTAGCCCTTTCCTTTTAATACCCATGGCACTCGCCCCACAATTTGCCAATACCAACGCCCTCTGGGGCACGCTGGGTGTGCGCACGTTGGAACGAATGGGACTCAAGCATGCCGTCATCTCGCCTGGGTCGCGCTCCACGCCCATTGCATTTGCCTTAGCTCAATCGAAAGAAATTCATATTACCGTCGCACTCGATGAACGCTCCGCTGGGTTCATTGCCCTCGGCATCGCTAAGGCCACTAAGCGACCCGTTGTCTTACTTTGCACGTCAGGAACGGCGGCGGCGAATTACCTACCAGCCGTCATTGAAGCCCGACTCTCCAGCACACCGCTAATCATCCTCACCGCGGACCGTCCGCCTGAGTTGCGCGACTGCCACTCGGGACAAACCATTGCGCAGAATGGAATTTTTGGCGTCTACCCTGTTTGGTCGACCGAGGTCGCGGTGCCCTCGACAGAGCTCAGTCTGCTCCGCTACTGGCGTCAGACTCTAGTCGATGGCTGGCAACGCTCCCTAAGCCCCCTTAAAGGCCCGGTGCACCTCAATCTCCCATTCCGCGACCCACTCGACCCTGGAGCGGCCGAAAAGGGCTTTAAGAAGCCTTCAGGATTCAATCTAGAGGCATTCACCCACCTACCCAAGGCACACAACCCAGCCGCCAAGATTTCGCCGCTGAACGCCCTGCTCCCGCTCCCCAAAACCGGAAACGGCGTCATTGTCGTCGGACCTCATGCTAAGACTAACCGCGAAGAATTTGCCGCCGCCGTTTTAGAGCTCTCTCAACTGTCGGGCTGGCCGATTTTAGCCGACGGTGCAGGCACGTTGCGCGGCGACCTCGCCGACAGCGGACGGGTGATTTCGACTTACGACGCCATTTTACGCAACGCGAGTGTCGCCCAAAAATTAAAACCCAAGGCTGCGGTCATTGTGGGTCCATTGCCCACGAGCAAAGTTTTACGCAAGTGGCTGGAGGCGGCTGATGTCATCGCCGTGCAAGTCAATCAGCCCGGTGAAAATACCGATGCCACACACTCGCGCTGGATTCGACGAGACGGGAAACTCGTGGCGCGTGGCTATGAACCCGTGATCGCCGAAGCAACTTACCTCGAGGCCTGGAATAAACTGCAAAAGGTCGCCCTGAAAAAATTAGCTAAGGTCACCCGGGTGAATTGGCGTTTTGAAGGACGGATCATTAAAGAAATCGAAAATACATTAACGGCCGACGATCGACTGGTCATCGGTAACAGCATGCCAATTCGGGACCTCGAGTGGTTCTACCACCCCAAGAAATCGGGTCCCGAAGTGATTTTTAATCGCGGCGCTAATGGCATCGATGGCACGGTGTCGACGGCCATTGGGGCCTCAATCGACGGACTGCACACGGTGCTCGTTTGCGGTGACTTAACCTTTTTACACGACAGCAACGCCCTGCTCTCGGCCAAGAAACACAAAGGCGACCTTACCGTGGTTGTCGTCAATAATAACGGAGGGGGAATTTTTAATCACCTACCTGTGGCCCAAAAGAATGTGCACTTCGAAAAACTTTGGGGCACCCCGCAAGACACCGACATCGGGAAACTTTGCGCCGCCCACGGCGTCACGCACACCCACGCCAAAACTTGGCCAATTTTAAATAAGCATATTAATATTCGTAAACGTGGCGTGCGCGTGGTCGAGTTCACCACCGACCGGGCAAAAGACGCAGCCCACCGCATTGCGGGGCTACGAAGTTAATTGATCAGAAGTTTATTTCGCCCAGCCCCAGCGGGCGCCGAAGGGATGCAAAATAACTAAGGGACTACCGACGACATCTTCGGCGGGCACTTCGCCCCAACCGCGTGAATCGAAGCTATTGGCGGAGTTATCGCCCAAGGCATAGAAATGGTTATCGGTGACCGTGTATTCCTTCGTGAGCGGAATCGAATAAGAGTAATCACCGATATCAGCGAGGTAACCAAAGTACCCGAGCTTGGTCTCGCGTTTGGAGTTCATGACCATCGGTGCGGGCTTATCGACCACGCTGCCGTTCAGCCAGAGTTTACCGTCGTTATCGATGCGTAATTTATCCCCTGGGACGCCCGCCAGACGTTTCACATAATAATTCTGCGAGGGATTGCCGTAACGATCGGCGAGTCCAGGAATGTGATTGGTACGGAAGACGATGGTGCTACCACGCGTGGGTTCAACGAAGTGATACGAAACGCGATCCACAAAGAGCATATCGCCTGTAAGGATATCGAAATTAAGCACCACGTCACCGGCCTTGACGCGACGGCCCGTACGCAACATCGGACCTGCCGATGTTTCTTCGATACGGTTTTCCAACATCGCAGTGGTCAAAACCTTTTCCCAGCGATCGTGGTCCTGACGACGCAAAGGCAGTGCGGCATCTTCAGCAAAAAAGGTCCGCAGGAGTACACCATCGAGATTAAACTCGGCTGGAATTGAGACAGATTGAATGCGGGTACCCACTACGATATCCTGCGAATCCACGCTGGGAGCGTGGGGTTTCAGGCGGTAGCGCTTGATGCCGTTATCGTAGCCCAGGAAATCGAGTGGGATCTTAACTTCGCCATCAGCTTCAGCACGCACGACGTGGGTTGAGGCCCAATCAGTGACGCGACGCCAGAGCTGCATGCCCGTCGAGGGTGCTGGCTCGTTGGGCTGACGCACCTCGGCCGTCATGCCATTATAAGTCGGCCACATTGAGTTGGTCGGAATCTTAAAGGGCTGCAGGCAGAAACTGCGGATAGAGCCTGCCACAATCGCCGCCATGACGACCATCTCCACGTAATCGGCCAAACCTGAGACCGGATAGATTTTTCCGCCGCTTTTAACTAAGACGATGTGCAATTCGTCTACCAATAAACCGACTGCATCAAAATCAAAGGGCTTAGCCTGCAGGGCATTCTGTAATTTTACTTCAGCTTGCGAAATATCTTCGATATCAGAGGCACTCAATAAATCGCCGCGGTACAGCTTCACGCGCTCCGCCCCTTGCAGTACATCCTTAGCCGCCTTGCGGAGGGAATGCTTCTTGGAAAAGAGGTGCAGCATGCGAATGGGTTACCCAAGCATTAAGGCGAGTCTGCCCAACAGGAAAGAATAGAAATCGCCCAAGGGCAATTAACCTTCGTTCTTAAGAATTTTTATAAACGCTTCCTGAGGGATATCCACCTTGCCGATTTGTTTCATGCGCTTTTTACCCTCTTTCTGCTTATCCAAAAGCTTACGCTTACGGGAAATGTCACCACCGTAACACTTAGCGGTCACGTCCTTGCCGACGGAGCCAATGGTTTCACGGGCGATCACCTTCGAGCCGACGGCAGCCTGGATGGCGACCTTGAAGAGTTGACGAGGCAGGAGCTCTTTGAGCTTTTCGCAAAGAGCACGACCGCGGCCTTCGGCCTTGCTAGCGTGCACGATGGACGAGAATGCATCGACCGGCTCTTCATTCACACGGATGTCCATTTTTACGAGATCGGAGGTCACGTATTCACCGAGTTCATAATCCATCGAACCGTAACCGCGGGTGATGGATTTCAGGCGATCATTGAAGTCGACCAAGATTTCGTTCAGCGGCAAGAGACAGACCAAGACAACACGGTCCGAGTCGATAGTCTCGGTCTTTTCGCAAATACCGCGCTTTTCCTGAATCAACGCGAGCATGTCGCCAATCGATGTTCCCGGAATGTGAATGTGGGCGCGAATGGTCGGCTCTTCGATGTGTTCGATGGCAGAGGGATCGGGCATCATCACTGGATTGTCCATGATGTGCTCCACGCCATCGGTCGTATAAACTTTATAAACGACCGACGGGTAGGTCGAAAGAATATCCAAATCGTATTCGCGACGGAGGCGCTCCTGCACGATTTCCATGTGCAAGAGACCTAAGAAGCCGCAGCGGAAACCAAAACCTAGGGCCGTGGAACTTTCGGCGGTGTAAGTAAGCGAGGCATCGTTAATCGCCAGCTTAGCCAAGGAGGTTTTGAGTTTCTCGTAATCGGCAGTGTCTAAAGGATAGATACCACTAAAGACCATCGGGCGTACTTCTTTAAAGCCAGGTACGGGTTCTTTAGCGGGGTCAGCAGCTAAGGTAATGGTGTCACCGACTTTGGCATCGGCGACTTCGCGAATGTTGATAACAATGTAACCGACCGAGCCAGGTCCGAGTTCGGCCTGAGGCTTCATCTTCGGCGAGAAGACACCGACTTCTTTAATTACCGAGCGGACGCCATTCGACATCAGCTCGATGGTTTGTCCGACCTTAAACGTACCCGAAAAAACGCGGACGTAACTGATTACGCCTTTATAAGAATCGAAAATGGAATCGAAAACCA
>CANBWJ010000041.1 GCA_947373115.1 Opitutia bacterium
GCCACCGTCTGGACCCCTGAGGGTGCTCCCTTGTTGGTCACGACAGAAAAACTACGTGCGAAGTTAGAAAAAGTCACCGGTATGCCTGTGATCACGGGTATGCGTTACGGCACGCCCTCGTGTGAGGAGGCGATTCAAAAAGTCTTAGAACTCGGGATTGATGATTTATTTGTGATGCCGCAGTACCCGCACTACGCGATGTCATCTTACGAGACAGTAGTGGTGAAGGTGCAGGACGAGTTGAAGCGTTTGGCGCCGAATCTTAAGTACCATGTTTTGCAGCCTTACTTCAATGACCCCGCATACATCAACGCCCTGGTGGAATCTGCGAAGCCCTGGTTGAGTAAGCCCTTTGATAAATTATTATTTTCTTATCACGGCGTGCCCGAGCGCCACTTGCGTAAGGGCGATGCCTCGAAAGCGCATTGCACGAAGGTGAAGGATTGCTGCTACCAGGCGAGTCCGTCCCATGCGAATTGCTATAAGCACCAGTGCGTCCAGACGGCTAAGTTATTTACCGAGGCCGCTGGTTTGCGTCCTGACCAAGTGGAAATCGCGTTTCAATCGCGCTTCGGGCCAGAAAAATGGGTGCCGCCTTATACCGATGAGCGCTTGGAAGCATTACCAGGTGAAGGCGTGAAAAACCTCTTAGTGATTTGTCCGGCTTTCACGGTGGATTGTCTCGAGACCATTGAAGAAATCTGCGAAGAAGGTAAGGAAGATTTTATGCACGCGGGCGGTGAATTGTTTGCCCAGATTCCGTGTTTGAATGATCAGGACGTGTACGTGAATTACCTGGCCCAACGTGCCGTAAGCTGGAAACCATCGCACCAATAGAGGTGCGGGACGAGATTTGATATGTCCGCGACATCTCCCTTGAAGCTCATTCTTGCTTCGGCTTCACCGCGTCGCACCGAGTTACTTTCAGCGGCGGGCCTGCCGCATCGAGTGGTCGTGGCGCAGGTGACTGAGCATGAAGACGCGACTACCGATCCGCGTGAAATGGTTTTGCACAATGCGCAACTGAAGGCGAGGGCAGTAGCCCAGAATTTCCCGAGTGCGATTGTACTGGGGGCGGATACCACGGTCGCACTGGGCGATCGGGCTTTGAACAAGCCAGCCAATCTTGAAGAATCTCGCACCATGCTCAGGGCCTTATCGGGTCAGACACACACCGTGCACACCGGTATTTGTTTAATCTGTCGCGACTTGGGTTTGGAAGAATTGCATGACATTACGGCATGGGTTCGTTTCCGTGATTTATCGGAGGCCGATATCATTAAGTACCAAGGTCTCGTTAACACCTTGGATAAGGCTGGTGCCTATGGCATCCAGGAAGGGCGCGAGATCATCATCGACGATTATCAGCGTCCGATTTCAACGATTATGGGCTTACCGGTTGAGTTTGTGTTGGAGCGTTTGAATGCACTGGGTTTGCGCACGAGAATTTCGGCCTAAGGTGGGTCGTTCTTGATGTTCGGGTCGGGCGGGTTATGAATCATTAGGTGCGCAGTGGTATCGACATGGACACTCAGGCCGCTCTCGTGGCTGGGGTAGTTACGCTTGTGGTACACGCCCTATTATTTTCGCTTTTGCCGACGGACTTTTATGCGGTTACACTACGACTAAAGCCGGTGGACGTTTTAGTCGCGCCCGTTACTGTTCCCGAGAACCGTTTGCCGCCGTCGCTTCGGTTGGCTGAGACAAATGCGCGGGCGAATCGAACCGCCCCGGAGAAAACACCTTTTATTGCTGCCCGCAATCAGTCGGCCGCTCAGCCGGTTCCAGAGACGGTGCCGACGCGCTCGTCGGTACCACGCTCGGATGGTGAGAGCGAAACCCAGATTAAGGTTTCGCAGGGGGTGCCGCGTTCGATGGGTGAATCGGAGCGAAATACTTCGGTCGGAGCTGCCGGTACGTCATCGTCTGCGTTAGGTGCCTTGCCTAAGCGCGCCGAAAACCCTTCGCCCTTGCCGCAGTCGGAAAGTGCGAATCGACCCAAGGCGACGGTGGCTTCAGGCACGACGGGTTTGTTGTTAAAAAATAATATAGGGGTTAACAAAGCCGGCATTCTCGCGGTGGATGCGCGTTTTAGTAATTATGGCGATTACTCGCAGCGCATGATGGAGGCGATTCAATCGTCTTGGTGGGCATTGATTGATCGTGCCCGTTTCGAAAATGTGGCGAGAGGCGCGGTCATGATAAAATTTAGACTTTGTCGCGACGGCAGTGTCATTGATGCGGAGATTATTCGAGCAGACGTCCCGCAGGTTCTAGCTTTGGCATGTAAAGATGCGGTGATGGCGCCGGCGCCATTTGACGTTTGGCGTGAAGATATGGTTGCGCTTTTCGGCGAAGACCAAGAAGTCACCTTAACCTTTCACTACCTTTAATGAGCGACCTAGCTTGGATACCCTTTGCGCCTAAGGTGCGTGTGCTTAATATGCACCCCGCGGGTTTGTTGGCGGTGGAGAAGCCTGAGGGTGTTTTGGCTCATCCGAATCAGGATGATAAAGGCAAAGACGAGGTCGCACTCATTTCAGGAAATTATTCCCACGAAGAGGAGGCCTTTCACGTCCGTGATGGGCAGGGTGGCATTCGTCGGGTCTATCTTTTGAATCGCTTGGATTCACCGACGAGTGGGATTCTTCTACTGAGCTTAGATGCGGCTTTGGCCGAAGCCGTGAAAGACCTGTTTGCGAAGTCTAAAGTTTCTAAAAAATACATCGCGATTGTGAAAGGCCGCGGCTTGAAGAGTCCACGCGGTACTTGGCAGGATGTTTTAATTAAATCTAAGGGGCCAGGAGGTGGCGTGCGCTCGAGCAAAGGTTCGGGTCCGGGTGCACCCGCGGTTTCGGTGTACCAATGGGAGCGGGCAGCGAACGGAGAATTACCGCTGTCGTTATTGAAGCTGGAGCCACGTACGGGTCGCACGCACCAGCTGCGGGTGCAGTCGGCCATGCATGGCCACCCGATTTTGGGCGATCGCACTTACGGCGATTTTGATTTTAATAAAGCGATGGGTACGGTGCGTGGCTTTAAGCGACTCTTCCTGCATTCACAGGCAACGGAATTGGAGCTCGATTGGCGTGGAGAGAAATTAGTGTTCAAGGCCGTCTCGCCGATTCCGCAGGAGTTTATTGATGCGTTGGGCGGGCCTGATGGCGGCAACGCTGCGGCATTAAAGAAGCCTAAGCCTGCGGGCACTCAGGTTTCGCCGCGTTTGCGGATTCGACTTTAAGCGCTCCAGCTGAGTTTCTGTCCGAGTCCGAGGAGGGTGCGTTGTAAAGTGGGTACATTGATTTCTTGCACGGCCTTCTTTTCTTGGAGTGATTGCGCAGCGGCGATACCGGCGGACTGACCTAAAATAATCCAGACTGGTTCCATGCGAATGGACGTCATGGCAATGTGGCTAGCGGAGCAACAGACGGGAACGATGAGGTTGCGGCACTCGCTGACTTTGGGTACAATAGAACGGTAGGGCAGCTGGTAGATGCCGTGGAAGAGTGGATTAGGGTGTAGGATGCTGAATTCGCCTCCGCTGATGGCGATGCCGCCTTGGTGGGCGATAGTGGCGTAGGGCCAATCGTCGATGCCGTAGGAGGCCAGTCCAACGGAATCATCGATGCTTTGTGGGTACGAAAGATCCAACTGGGTGATTACGTAGCTGGAGCGCATCCGACGCGCTTCACGAACGTAGAGCTGGTGAGGCCAGCCGCCCGTCTCGTCGAAGATACCGGGGAAGAGGCCATTGGTTTGGGCGGCTAATTTATAAAACTCAGGCACTGCGGCATCGGTGCGGAGGAAGTGGTACATGCCCTTGATGAAATCGATGTGGAATTGCCAGATCTGCGAGCGCGTGGCCCAGTCGCCTTCAGGGTAATTTGCGTTGGAGCCGGCGATGGATTGCGCCCAGAGGGAGCGACTCGAGTTGACGTTAAAGTATCCGCCTCCTGGGTAGTCGGTATAGATGCCGGGTTTACGCATCTTGTAGCCAACATTTAATTTAACTTTATTTTGAAAGCCGCGTCGGAAAATTTCGTAAGTGCGGGGATCGTAATTATCGGGTGCGGTGATGGGAATGGCGTTGGACTCTTGGGAGAGTTTCCAGCGCAGGCAGTAGGCCATGGTGAGGCGGTCGGCGCTGCCCACAGCAGGCATCGTGATGTCTTGTAGGAGGGGGAGGAGTCCGCTGCTGGGGTCGCCGACTTTATTGTACGGATCAATCGGGTAGGTCGCGAGGAGGGGACGAACACCTGCGAAGGATTCATTGTATTCATCGCGGCTTTCGCGGCCGTAGGTATAGGAAACGCCCGATTGAGCCATGAGGTCGCCCTCGTAGGAACAATCGATGAAGACTTGAGCGCTGATTTCTTTGGCATCCTTGGTTGTGGCGACGGGTGCGGGTACGCCAAGTTTACTGGGCGGCGCGTAATCGAGTGTGATGGACGTGAGAACACCTCCGGTTTTTTTCACGCTGGAAAGCCGGTGTTCGAAAATCACCGGAATGTTTCGTTGTGTCAGTTCCGCGGCATATAATTTTCGCATGCCCACATCATCGCCCTCGATAAGTAACTTGAGGGCGAGTCCGCCGACGCTTTCTTTTTTGCCCCAGTCAATGGCACGGATGCCGCCGCCACTCATGCCGCCGAGCCAGCGACTTGGTTCGATGATGATGACGCGGGCCCCTTGGTCGTGTGCGGAAATGGCCGCGGCGATGCCGGCGGCGGTGCCACCGTAGACGCAGACATCGTAGCTGGTGTCACCTTTGGTAGTGGGTTCGGCGCGAGCGAGGGCACCGAGGGTAGCGATGCCGCTGGCTACGATGAATTTTCTACGACTGAGGGGCATGCCTTATCTAGGCATCATTATTGGGATCGTACAACCCTTGACGAATCACAAAACGAATCACACCCGCTACATCGTGAACGCCCAGTTTACGCATTAAATTGGTACGGTGGTTTTCAGCGGTTTTGGTGCTGATATTTAAGGCGGTGCCCACCTCTTTACTGGAGTAGCTTTGAGCAAGCAGGATGGCGATGCTGCGCTCGCGATCGGTGAGGGTAATCGCCATTTGATCGATTTTGGCTTCTCGATTCTTGAGGGCACCGATGAGGGCGTGGTTGAACTCTGCGTTAAACCAGGTGCCTCCCGCCGCGACGGTATCCACGGCTTGTCGGAGTTCGGAGAGGCGGGAATTTTTACGGATGAAGCCGCGTACCCCATCGCGCATGAGTCCACGGGCGATGTATTTTTCCTCTTTGCCGGTGAAGATGAGAATTTTCAGGTCGGGCGCAGAATAACGCAGACGATGTAGGACTTCGACGCCACTGATGTCGGGCAGGGTAATGTCTAGAATCAAGAGATCCGGCTGATGCTCTTCGGTGATTTGGATGCCCACACTGCCTTCGGCGGTGGCCCCAATGACGTTGTATTTCGGGTCGGCCGCGAGCATCTCTAAGACTAATTCACGCACAACGGTTTGATCTTCAATCATGACAACACGATGGACAGCTTCGGTGCAACTCGGGGTGGAGCGTGGCATCGTGGGTATAAGTTATGAAAGATTAGGCTGAATGGGAATCCAGAGTCTCTAGGGTGTTTACCTCATTGACAGTATTAATCATTGGCGGGGTCGATTAGCCCATGGCGGATGGCGAGGCGGACGAGTCCGGCGACATCGCGAACGCCCAATTTACGCATTAAATTAGCCCGATGATTCTCGGAGGTTTTGACGCTGATGTTGAGTAGGGCGGCGACATCTTTGCTGCTGTGGCTACGTGCGATGAGCATGGAGATTTCGCGTTCACGTGGCGTGAGCAAGTCGATCATACCATCCCCTTGGGTGGCGGGCTTGGCGAGGGCATCGCGCACCGTTTGGCTGAACTTATCGTCGAACCAAATGCCACCATTGGCTACCAGGGTGATGGCTTGGCGAAGCTCGCGGAGTGGGGAATGTTTATTCACGAAGCCGTGCATGCCTTCTTGGATTAGCCCGCGCACTACCTGGGGTTCTTGTTTCGCAGAGAAAACAAGAACGCGCATCTTGGGTAGGTTGGCCTTGATGCGGCGGAGGACTTCCACGCCACTGATTTCAGGGATCATCACATCAAGAATAATGAGGTCGGGCTTAAGTTGCAGCGCCATGATCACCGCTTGAGTACCGTTGGCAGCGGTGCCCACGACTTCGAAGCTCTCGCTCGATTTCAGTACCTCCACTGTCATCTCACATACGGCTGTTTGGTCTTCGACGATTAAGACGCGTGTACGCGGGGCGGAGGGTGGAGGGGTGACGACCGGTAAGGGCTCGGCCTTTTTTACATGCAGTTTCGCGGATGGGTTTTTGCGTTTTGACTTCGCGTGAGCGGTCTTGGTGGTCATTGCGTCCATCAATCGATTTCAGTCGATGTTGTGCAACCGAAACCCTTTGGGCTTTTTACTCTAGGTAATTTCAGCGCGATGGATTAATTTTAAGGTAGAAAACACCCTGCGTAATTTCACCCAGAGTGGCTTGACTGCCGTGAAAAAGTCATAAAATCAGCACTATGTACGAATCCCAGCCCTTCATTGTTTCGCAAGCCCCCGCCGCTGACCGTGCGGCCTTTTACCGTCGCACCTACGCGCACGTGGCCGGCGCATTCGCTGCCTTTGGTGCATTGCTGTATTTCTTCTTCGTTTCAGGTTTTGCGGGTGTGGTGATGCAAGGACTGTCCTCCCTCCTGAGTGCGACAGGCGGTTTTGGTTGGCTGATTGTTTTACTCGCTTTCTGGGGTGGTACCTACGTTGCACAGCGCATGGCTACTTCGGGTGCCTCGGTGGCTTCACAGTATGCTGGCCTTTCACTCTATGTGCTGCTTCAAGCGCTAATCTTTATCCCGTTGATTGCTGTCGTCTCTTACCAAACCGGTGGAAACCCCGGAGAAATTCTCGTTCCCGCCTGCGGAGTG
Organism: Opitutia bacterium; assembly: GCA_947373115.1. Classification (GTDB taxonomy): domain Bacteria; phylum Verrucomicrobiota; class Verrucomicrobiia; order Opitutales; family UBA953; genus UBA953. Next base: position 6,948 of record CANBWJ010000041.1, read on the forward strand.
ACGGGTGCATTAGTATTAGGTTTATCGATCGCTGTTTTCTTTACGGGCGTTGATTTTTCCTTCCTGCGCGTGGCAATTATCATTGGTTCAATTGCCGCCCTCGGTGCGATCATCGTCTTCTCGATTATGGGTATCAACCCTGGCACTTGGTTCTCGTTGGCCATGATTTTATTGATGGCTACCGTCATTCTTTACCAAACCTGGGTGATTAAGGATCAGTGTTCCACCCAGGATCACGTCTTGGCGGCCTTCATTCTCTTCTCTGCGTTCGTGACCCTACTTTGGTACGTGATTCAGTTCTTCATGGGTCGCCGCAGCGAATAAGTTAAGGCTCTAAACTTTTTCGGCTAAGTAAAAGCGTGTCTCGCCTGCGAAGGCGCGCACGCTGGCGTTTTCGGGTGCAATCTCCGAGCGTAGGGCCGTTTGAATGATATTAAAATTAAACTGTCGCAGTTCGGCTAAGGTTTCGGCCTCGGTGCTGCTGTGCATGAAAACGGGGGTGGAATCGGTCTCGTGCCAGCGGTCGCCCAGCTGGCCGTTGGGCAGTTGAGGTTCGTTGGCCCATTCTTTAGCGTGTTCGCCCTTTTCGCGGTCGTTAGCGGTGAAGAGGAATTTGCCCCTTCGTTTAAGTACGCGGTGGATTTCGGGCAGGGCCCGAAGTCGGTCGGCTTGGCCACGCATACACATGAGGCCATTGAACGCAAAAATCACGCCATCGAACGATTCATCTGTGTAGGATAGATTACACGCATCGGCCACCTCGGCTTTTAGGTCGGCTCCAGCTTGCTCCAGTACGCCCTGGGTGATGCTGACCATCTCGGGTGAAAAGTCGCTCAGGAGGACATTGTGATAGCCTAATTGCCACATCCCGAGGCCGACGCGACCACCACCACAGCCCAATTCAAGGATTCGGTCCGCAGGTGTAAAGTGCGTGGTAATCAGTTTGCGTTCCGAGGCCCAGAGGCCCACTTGCACCGCGGCACGAGCGTAGTTGAGTGCGGTGAGGGGATGATGCCAGTGGGCGCGGCGGTCAGAATTCACTCAGCTAGCCCAAGCGATTCTTGCCAGCGTGGCAATCGTTTGGAGACTCCTCCAAGATGTTTCGTATTTTTAGTATCCTGGTTATTATCGCTTTTGCGGGCTGCGATCGCGCGGTGCCCTCGGTCCATGCTGCAGCCACTACGGAGGCAGGCATTGAGGTTCGGTTTCCCGTACGCATCGGTAAGTCAAATACTCAGTTGAGGGTCGCGGTGACCGATTTAGAAAAGTCACAAGGCTTAATGCAGGTCGATAAGCTGCCTGGAGCGGAAGGCATGGCGTTCATGTACGCGACACCGCAGCAGATGAATTTTTGGATGAAGGATACGCTCGTTGATCTCGATATCGCCTTCGTATTAGGCGATGGCACCATCGACGAAATCCGAACGATGCAAGCGGGCGACACCCGCGACACTTTCTCACGCTCGGACCGTATTCAATTCTCCATTGAAATGTCGGCTGGTTGGTTTGCTCGTGCCGGATTGAAGGCGGGCGATAAAGTAAACCTGACCGACCTAAAAAAGGCCTTGGCGGCACGTGGATTTATTTCGGAGCGTTATTTAAAATAAATTCAGAGCGTCTTCCAGGTCCACGCCAGCGCGGTGACGACGAGTAGGACGCTCAGCACGAGGGCGATGGCTAGCCGCTCAGACCGAGTCGTTAAGAATAACTTCATACGACCACGCTAAGTTTGGCAGTCGCGGCACGAAGGTAGGCGGTTAGACGCAGTAAATAGAACGGGGAGGGCGAGCCCTCGATGACGGAGAGGGCTTGTTCGGCTGACGCAATCTCGGCATCGAGCAGACGAAAGCACTCGCGCCAGGTGGCGACAGAGATGACCGTGCGAACGTTTTTACCGGCACGTAATTCGGCAGCAGGGTCGCCGCCGCGCTGGTTACGTTCGAGAATCATCGGCAGGGTTAGTTTGCCGCTGGCGGCATCGGTGCCGAGGGTTTTACCCGCTTTTTGGTCGTCTTGTAGAAGGTCGATTAAGTCGTCGTAGATTTGATAAGCCACGCCGAGACGAAGTCCAAATTCTGAACAGGCTTTAATGTGTTCGGGGGGGTGGCCGGCGAGCAGGGCGCCCACGTGGCAAGCGGCTTCGAATAAGACCGCCGTCTTCATACGAATCTGGCGCTGATAATCTTCGAGGCTTAGGGCACTATTCCCGCGTGAAAAAGTCTGACAGACTTCGCCCGAACAAACATCGCGAGAGGCTTTAGCGACAATCAAACAAATTTCCGTGGTTGGGTGTTCGCTGGCGAGGACGAGGGCGTGGGCGAAGAGGGCGTCGCCGAACAAAACAGCTGCGTGGGCACCGTGGGTGCGATTGGGAGTGTCCGCACCGTGACGTTGATCGGCACCATCGAGAACGTCATCGTGTACCAATGTGGCGAGGTGAACGAGTTCAACGATTGCTGCGCCCTTGACGAGCGGGGCAAGATTCTTGGCGCCGGCACCAGAGCCGAAAGCCAGCAGCGGGCGGAGGCGTTTTCCAGGGTGAGCCAGAACTTCTCGCAGCATGGGTCGAACTTCTGGCTCAAAGCATGATTCTTGCTGATCAAGAAAGGTCTTGAGCGCCGCAAAATGGGTTTCGAGCCCAGCGTTGAGAGGATTGCTCACGCAACCTATTTGTTATGTAATACGACCCACTGCAAGTTCTACATCAGCCAATGGCGGTCAAATTAGTCTAGGGAACTAATATCACCATCGCGCGGGGGCTTTTGCTCAGCCGCATTCGCTTGGGGCTTGGTTGCTTTGGGCGCCTCATCCTCGTCGTCTAAATCGTAATCATCATCGTCCTCGGGGTAGGGCGAATCGCCACGGGCCACACGTTTGCGGCGCACGATGACGGAGCCAATCGAGACAGCACTAAGGTAGAAGCCAAAGAGGACGCTGGTTAAAATACCGAGGGAGATGGGGTCGCCAATCGGTGTAATCAGTGCCACCACGCAAAGAATGCCAAACAACATTCCGCGCCAGTGCTTGAGGAGGGTACGCGGACGAACGATTTCGATCCACATCAGGATGATGAGGGCGAGTGGGAATTGGAAGGTGAGTCCCGTGAGCAGACTCATCATGGTGACGAAGCCAAAGTAGTCGGACGCTTGCCAGGTAACTTCGATGCCCATGCCAGCGGCGAAGTGATGCCAGACTTGAATCGACATCGGGGTGAGCCAAAGGAACGCCAGGGCGGCGCCGGCTAAAAAGAGGACAAGGGCCGCAACGCAGAAAGGGATCAGGCCGCGTTTTTCGCGAGTGGTAAGGGCGGGTCCGACAAAGCGTGCGACTTCGTAGATGAACACGGGCGAGGCGAGGGCAATGCCAGCGGCAAAGGCGGCGTACATTAAGACCGACCACACGCCCATGAAGGTAAACTCTTTGAGGTCGCCGAGGGTGCGCAGGGCGGGCTCAGTTTCACCAAGTAAGAAACCGATGGGTGAAGTTTCGGGTTGTTTGGCCCATTGCAAGGGGAGGCTTAAGATGCTCGGAACTTTTTCGTAGAAAAAGAGTGCGGCGATCATGCCGACGGCAAAAACGGCGGTGACGCGGATGAGTGAAACGCGAAGGTCCTCGATGTGTTCGAGGAAGGACATCTCACTGCGGGGGCGATTACGGCGGATGAGAGAGGAGAGCATGGATTAGACCTCCAGGAGGGCTTTGATATCATCGAGGCTGATGCCCGAGGACACGGAGTCTGATTCACTGAGGAGCTTGCGCAACATTTCTGACTTCGATTTTTGCAGGTCCATCACGCGCTCTTCAATGGTGCCAGTCGCGATGAGCTTGATGCTCGTGACGGTGCGGGTTTGGCCGATACGGTGAGCACGGTCGGTCGCTTGGGCTTCGGCGGCGGGATTCCACCAAGGGTCGTAGTGCACCACGGTGTCAGCGCCGGTTAAGTTAAGGCCCGTGCCGCCGGCCTTAAGCGACATGAGCATGACCGGGATGTCGGCATTTTCATTAAACGTATCACAGACGCCTTGGCGATTGGTCGTCGAGCCATCGAGGTAGCAATACTTGATGCCACGATCTTCGAGGGCTTTGCGAATAATCTTAAGTGCTGAAACAAAAGTTGAGAAGACGAGCATCCGGTGATTGGCGTCTTTGGATTCTTCGAGGAGTTCCAAGAATGCCTGCAACTTGGCGGAGTCGGCTTCATCCATTTTTGGATCCAAGATACGTGGGTCGGCACAGATTTGGCGCAGGCGGAGGAGTTGGTTGAAGGCGGCCATGCGGATACTTGCTTCCTTGGCACCGCTCATCTCCATATCGAAAATCTCTTGGCGGGTACTTTCCTGCATCTCGTCGTAGAACTTCTTTTGATTCTCTTCGAAGTCACAGTAGACGACTTGTTCGATCTTCGGCGGAAGTTCAGGTGCCACGGCGACCTTGGAACGACGTAGAATATAGGGCGCGGCCATTTGTAGTAGACGATCGTCGTGCCACTTGCGGTCTTCGATGGCGATGCGTTCTTCGGGTTTCGGCAAGTAGCCGGGCATTAAGAAGCCGAACAGCGAGCGCAGGTCTTCGAGTGAGTTTTCAACCGGTGTGCCCGTTAAAATGTAACGTCCCTTGGCGACGAGTTGTTTGACGGCCTTGGTGGCTTGGGCGCGAGGGTTCTTGATGTTTTGTCCTTCATCGCAAATGGCGGCACTCCAATTCACCAAGGAGAACGAACCGATATCGCGTGCGAGGGTGCCGTAGGACGTGATAACGAGATCGTAGCGCTTTAAGAATTCAGGTGAAGACTCGCGCATCTGACCATGGTGGGGCAGAACCTTTAAATTAGGGGTGAAACGGCGGGCTTCACGGCGCCAGTTTTCTACCAGCGAGGCGGGGCAGACGACGAGACAAGGGCCTTCTTGGGCGCGTTCGCGACGTAAGACATCGAGGAAGGCAAGGGCTTGGACGGTTTTACCGAGGCCCATTTCATCGGCTAAGAGACCGCCGAGGTGATTATTGTGGAGATGCCAGAGCCAAGCGACGCCGAGCTTCTGGTAAATCCGTAGCATCTTTTCCAGGTCTTCCTTAATCGGGGCGGCTTGGAGTTTGGAAAGGTTACGAATCGCGTCGGAACGCTTGGTCCAGGTTTCAGGCGGTGCGAAAGCAGCCTGCAGTTCTTCGGCGATGGCATCGGCACTGGCGAGGTCGGCGTACCCGATTTTTAAATTTAAATCTAAATCCACATCGCGCTTAGATTCACCGGTGATGCGGCGTTGGGCGTTGCGGATAGATTCCAGTAGCTCGGGTGTGATCAGTCGGGGGCCGCGTTCAGTGTAGAAGAACATGCGTCCGCTTGCGAGGGCCTCTTGGACGATTTTCGGGGTCTTGCCTTCGGGGTCGATGCCGATGGCAAAACGATAGCCACCGGTCTCTTCGGCGGCGGCACACTTCGCTTTGGCGAAGTCGACATTCCGAAGTGAGTGCGATAAATTATGGGTGAAGTACGAATCGTTATCAACGCATAGAATCTTGTGGTGGCGAGCGAGGAAGTTGAGGACTTGGATGGTGCCACCGAGTCGCCATTCGCGCGTCGCGGTTTCGAGGACGAAGCCGTTGCGTTGGAGTAC
>CANBWJ010000042.1 GCA_947373115.1 Opitutia bacterium
ACCTTCCCAAGCTGGGAACGTGCACACCCTTACCACTACATCGCTCACAACGGCGAAATCAACACGCTCAAGGGTAACGTCAATTGGATGAAGGCCCGTGAGCCTCTACTGGAGAGCCCACTCTTCGGTAAGGATATCGAAAAGCTTAAGCCCATCGTTAACACGAACGGCTCCGATTCCGCTCAATTTGATAACGTACTCGAGCTGCTCGTCATGGGCGGTCGCTCACTCCCTCAAGCAATGATGATGATGATTCCAGAACCCTGGAATGGTCACGAATCGATGAGCGAACAGAAGAAAGCGTTCTACGAATACCAATCCTGCTTAATGGAACCTTGGGACGGCCCTGCCTCCGTGGTCTTCACCGATGGCACTATGATCGGCGCCACTCTCGACCGTAACGGTCTCCGCCCTTCCCGCTTCTACGTCACCAAAGATGACCTCGTCATCATGGCCTCCGAAGCCGGCGTTCTCCCAGTTCCTCCTGAAAACGTCGCCAGCAAGGGCCGACTCCAACCCGGACGCATGTTCCTTGTGGACATGGAACAAGGTCGCATCGTCGCCGACGAAGAAATCAAACAACAGATCGCGAACGAAAAGCCCTACCGCCAGTGGCTCGATGGCAATCTCATCAAGCTCGACAAGATTCCTAAGTCGAAAGAGGTCCCAACGACTGACCATGAGACCATCCTCCAACGTCAATTAGCTTTCGGTTACACCTTCGAAGATCAACGCAAACTCCTTCTCCCGATGGCGAAGGACGGCGTTGAAGCGATGGGCTCAATGGGTACCGACATCCCACTCGCCGTACTTTCGAACAAATCGAAACTGCTCTACGATTATTTCAAACAACTCTTCGCCCAAGTTACCAATCCCCCCATCGATTGTATCCGTGAAGAAATCGTTACGTCCTCCGTCACCACTATCGGACCTGAACGCAACCTACTCGACCCTAAACCCGAGAGCTGTCACCTGATTGAATTGTCCACGCCAATCCTGACCAACGAAGAGTTGGCCAAATTGCGCGATGTCGCCCAAGGACAATTCCGCTCCGTCACTATTCCCACCTTATTCGACCCCAAGAAGGGCGCGAAAGGCTTGGAAGCTGCGATGAACGAGGTCTGCCGCCAAGCGAGCCTCCACATCGAAGCCGGTGCCAATATTATTATTCTAAGCGACCGCGGGGTTGATCGTACGAACGCCGCCATCCCTCCTCTGCTCGCCGTCGCCGGCTTACACCACTACCTCATCCGCGAAGGAAAACGTACCAAGGTAGGCCTCGTTCTTGAATCCGGCGAACCTCGTGAGGTCCACCACTTCTGTACCCTCATCGGTTACGGTTGTGCCGCCATCAATCCATACCTGGCTTTCGAAACCCTCGATGACATGATCAGCGAGAAATTGCTTGAAGGCGTCGACCACTACACGGCTTGCAAGAATTACGTGAAGGCCGCGACCAAGGGCATCGTCAAGGTCGCCTCGAAGATCGGCATCTCTACCATCCAAAGCTACCTCGGCGCCCAAATCTTCGAGTGCGTTGGCTTACAACAAACCGTGGTTGATAAATACTTCACTGGTACGGCCACGCGCATCGAAGGTTCCGACCTCGCAGGCATCGCTGCAGAAACCATCAGCCGTCACGCCCTCGCTTTCCCCGAGCGCGTCGAACACGCCCAAACCCTCGAAGTGGGCGGCGATTACCAATGGCGCAACGAAGGCGAAGGTCACCTCTTCAGCCCGCAGGTCATTCACTCACTCCAAAAAGCGGTGCGCACAGGCAACTACGAGACATTCAAAACGTACTCGAAGCTGGTCAACGAACAGATGGAGCAAATCTTCACACTGCGCGGCTTACTCCAACTCAAAGCAGGTAAGTCTATCCCGATCGACGAGGTGGAATCCGTCGACGAAATCTTAAAGCGCTTCAAGACGGGCGCCATGAGCTACGGTTCGATTTCCAAAGAAGCACACGAAAGCCTCGCCATCGCGATGAACCGCATCGGCGGTAAGTCCAACACGGGCGAAGGCGGCGAAGATCCTGAACGTTTCACTTGGACGAATGAACGCGGTGACTCCAAGAATTCTGCCATCAAGCAAGTGGCTTCTGGTCGCTTCGGTGTGACCAGTCTCTACCTCACGCAAGCCCGTGAATTGCAAATCAAGATGGCGCAAGGCGCTAAGCCTGGTGAAGGCGGTCAGCTCCCCGGCGGCAAAGTCTACCCATGGATCGCCAAGGTTCGTCACTCCACTCCGGGCGTCGGACTCATCTCCCCTCCCCCTCACCACGACATCTACTCGATCGAAGATTTGTCAGAGTTGATTCATGATTTGAAGAACGCCAACCGCACCGCACGCGTCAGCGTGAAGCTCGTCTCCGAAGTCGGCGTCGGCACCATCGCCGCTGGCGTAGCCAAGGCTCACGCCGATGTGGTTCTGATTTCTGGTTTCGACGGTGGCACTGGCGCTTCGCCTCAAACCTCGATCAAGCACGCGGGCTTACCCTGGGAACTCGGTCTCGCCGAAACCCACCAAACCCTCTTGCTCAATAACCTGCGCTCACGCATCGTCGTTGAGACCGATGGTCAATTGAAGACCGGTCGCGATGTCATCATCGCTGCGTTACTCGGTGCCGAAGAATTCGGCTTCGCCACCGCCCCTCTCGTGTCACTCGGCTGCATCATGATGCGCGTCTGCCACCTCAACACCTGTCCCGTTGGCGTCGCCACACAGGATCCTGAACTTCGCAAAAATTTCACCGGCGACCCCGAACATGCCGTTCACTTCATGCGCTTCATCGCTCAAGAAGTTCGCGAGCTCATGGCGCAACTCGGCTTCCGCAAGCTGACCGACATGGTTGGCCGCACCGACATGCTTGAAGCACGTCACGCGGTTGAACACTGGAAGGCTAAGGGCATCGATCTCTCCAAACTTCTCTACTCACCAAAAGTGGGCCCAGAGGTTGGACGTTTCTGCACCGAAACCCAAGACCACGGGCTCGAGAAATCGCTCGACCTCACCGAGATTCTTGAAAAATGCCACCCTGCCATCGACAGCGGCAAGAAGGTCACCCTCAACCTCGGCATTAAGAATACCCATCGCGTGGTCGGCACGATTCTCGGTAACGAAATTACCAAGAAGCACTGGGAAGGTCTACCCGAAGGCACCATTCAACTCAACTTCAAGGGCAGCGCTGGCCAAAGCCTCGGTGCCTTCGTTCCTCCTGGCGTAACCATCACACTCGAAGGCGATGCCAACGACTACGTCGGCAAAGGCCTATCTGGTGGTAAGATCATCATCAAGCCGGACGCCAAAGCGACCTTCCCCGCTGAAGACAATATCATCATCGGTAACGTTGCCCTCTACGGTGCAACCTCGGGTGAACTCTTCATTCGCGGTGTCGCAGGTGAACGTTTTGCGGTTCGTAATTCGGGTGTCACCACCGTCGTTGAAGGCGTGGGCGACCACGGTTGCGAATACATGACCGGTGGACGTGTCGTCGTCCTCGGCGAAACGGGTCGCAACTTCGCTGCCGGCATGAGCGGTGGCGTGGCTTACTTACTCGACGAAAAGGGCGATGCCGCGAAACGCTGCAACACCCAGATGGTTGGACTCGAAAAAGTCGAAGGTTCTGACCTCGAAGAATTAAAGTCCCTCATCGAACGTCACGCCCAACTCACAGGCTCCAATAAGGCCGCTAAGATCATCGCCGACTGGAAGAATTTCTCCACGAAGTTCATCAAGGTCATGCCAAAGGATTACAAGCGCGTCCTCCAAGCCATCGAACAAGCCAAGGCCAAGGGACTCAGCGGCGACGCTGCGCTCAACGAGGCCTTCGAAATCAACGCCCGCGACGTCGCTCGTGTGGGTGGAGGCTAAACCGTCCATTTAATATAATAATATAATTATTTCATAACATGGGAAAACCAACTGGCTTCGTTGAATTCCAACGCGAACTACCTCCCGACCGCGATGCCCTCACCCGCATTGGCGACTGGAAAGAAATTCACCACCATCACTCCGACGAAAAATTGCGTAAGCAAGGCGCGCGTTGCATGGATTGCGGCGTTCCTTTCTGCCACACCGGAAAAATGATTAGCGGCATGGCCAGCGGCTGCCCAATCAACAACCTCATCCCTGAGTGGAATGATTTAGTTTATCGCGGACTCTGGCGCGAGGCCCTCGACCGCCTCCACAAGACCAATAACTTCCCTGAGTTCACGGGTCGCGTCTGCCCCGCCCCTTGCGAGGGCGCCTGCGTTCTGGGCATCAACAATCCCCCCGTAACGATTAAGAATATCGAAGTTTCGATCATCGATAAGGGCTGGGACAATGGTTGGGTCGTCGCTCGCCCGCCGGTTAAACGCACCGGCAAGAAGGTTGCGGTCATCGGTTCTGGCCCTGCCGGACTCAGCGCTGCCGCCCAACTCAATCACGCTGGACACAATGTCACCGTCTTTGAACGCGCTGACCGCCCAGGTGGCCTCCTCATGTACGGCATCCCGAACATGAAGCTCGATAAGAAGGAAGTCGTCCTCCGCCGCATCCGCCTCCTCGAAGACGAAGGCGTTACCTTTAAGTGCAACGTGAACGTCGGCGTCGACATCACTGCTGAAAAACTCCGTAAAGATTTCGATTCAGTTGTCATTTGCACGGGTGCCACCAAGCCACGCGATCTCCCCATTCCTGGTCGCGAAGGTAAAGGTATTCACTTCGCGATGGATTTCCTCAGCGCCAACACCAAGGCCGTGCTCAACGATGGACCAGGTGCGGACTTCATCACCGCCAAAGGTAAAGACGTCGTCATTATCGGCGGTGGCGATACCGGCACCGACTGCGTAGGCACTTCCCTTCGCCATGGATGCAAATCCGTCGCACAGGTCGAGATCATGCCTAAACCAGCCGCCACCCGTCAAAAAGACAACCCATGGCCTGAATGGCCCAAGACCTTCAAGACCGACTACGGCCAAGAAGAAGCGGCTGCTAAATTTGGCTCCGACCCACGCGTCTACGTCACCACGGCTACCAAGTTTGAAAATGATGCCGATGGTAATGTGAAAGCGGTTCACACCGTTCAGGTGGAATGGAAGAAAAACGAAAAAGGTCAGTTCGTTCCGCAAAACATTCCAGGCACTGAAAAAGTAATGCCCGCTCAACTGGTCTTACTCGCGATGGGCTTCCTCGGACCCGAGCAGCCTTTCCTCGATGCCCTCGGCGTCGAACGCGACGCCCGCACCAACATCAAGGCTGACCACGAAAAGTACACGACCAACCTCCCTGGCGTTTTCGCCTCGGGCGATTGCCGTCGCGGACAAAGCCTCGTGGTTTGGGCCTTCAATGAGGGTCGTGGCGCCGCTCGTGAGTGCGATCGCTACCTGATGGGTACGACCGAGCTGCCGTAAGCGTACCCACCGCTTAATCCAAAGCCCGTTCCGCAAGGTTCGGGCTTTGTTATTTTACAGCCGTAAGCTTGCCCTAGCATCATAGGATTGCACCCACGAGAGGCCTGGGCTTAGTTTTTCAACGTGGCCCAACCTTCCCCCTCCTCTTTCAAGGAAATCGCCCTGCAGACCGCTTGGGCCGCGGGCAATCTGCTTCACCACAGCGCCTCACGTACCATCAACGCGGAAACCGATGATGACGTAAAAATGCAGGCCGACGTGGACTCCGAAACCCTCGTCCGCGAACAACTCAAGTCGACGGGCCTGCCCATCATCGGCGAAGAGCTCGGTGGCGATGCGAACCTCTTTCATGGCGATGAACTCTACTGGGTCGTCGACCCCCTCGATGGCACATACAATTATCTAAGAAATCAGCCCTGCACCTGCGTGTCGCTCGGCTTGATGCGCGGACCCAGCCCCGTCCTCGGCGTAATCTATAATTTCACCGCCCAAAAAACCTACCTCGGTATTCCCGGCGACGGCACCTACATCAACGGCAAAAAAATCACACCTGCCTGGGTAAGTAAAATCTCCGACGCCTGCATCATGACAGGCTTCCCCGCGGCGGCTGATAAATCCGCCCCCGCCATGGAAATTTTCATGCGTGAAGTTTCCCGTTATAAAAAAATCCGTATGATTGGCTCCGCCGCCCTTGCCCTCGCCTACGTAGGCGAAGGCGTGGCCGACACCTATTACGAATCGGGCACCAACCTCTGGGACGTCGCTGCCGGTCTCGCGATTATCCAAGCTTCTGGTGGACATTATCGACTCATCCCCACTGGCAAAAAACCTTTGAACTACGACCTCTGGGCTTCCGCCCGCGAAGAGTGGACGCGATAAAGCCACGCCTTAAATAGTGACACTAGACTTAACCTAATTTAATCCTACCCCATGAACCTGCCCTCACTCCCTCCCGTCACCTTCGAAGGTACAGTGAAACATTATGCCGAGGCCATCCTGGGCCAATCCTACGGCAACGGCAGTGAAGTGGGCTTTTGGTTGGCTTTAACAATGGTGCTAATTTACGTCCCCGTCCTCGGTCGCCAAGCCGCCAAGCATTTCTTCGGCAAGGATGGTTCGCTCGTGGGCATCGGCCTCGTTGGCCTGTTCTCCGTCGGCCTTACCTTTGGCGCTATCTGCATGGCCGACACGAGCCTCTCAGCCTTTGTTCCTAAGGCAATTGAAACCCTCGTCATCTCCCTTTGCACCGGCACCGTGGTCCTCCTCGTTACGAGTGCGACCACCCAAGTGCTGTCCATGAGCTTCGGACCGTCACTCGGACTCCAACTCATCTTTTGGAACATCATCTTCCTGGCCCAACTCGCGACCAAGTTCCTGACCGACTTCTGGAAGCACGTGTAAGCGCTTAGCCGGTGGCTTGCAGGCCAGCGGCAATCGCATTCAGGGACAATAGCATCTGCGGCAATAACGCATCGGCTTCCTTCCGGTCGCCCTCCGCAATCCGCTTACGCCAATCCTTAAGTAGTGCGACTTGTTGTTCGTGCAGCAAGTCGATAGCCGACTCACGTAGCATGATAACCTTACGCAGGCGTGGACGACCTTCCGTGAGTTGATCGTTCGAAAGCTCGTTCAACATCTTACGCGCCAGCGAGTGTTCCGCTAAAATTTTATCCAGGAATTGTTTCTTTAATTTCTTCTCACTCACGAGCGTGCCATAAAGACGCATCATGCTGCGATTCGCCGCCATCACGCTGGTGGATGCATTCTTTAACATGTATCGGAGTGGCGCCCAAGTATTGTAGTGTGCCTTGATTAATTCATAACCCTTAGGATCTTCATCCTTCAAACGTGCCAAGGCTGAGCCAACGCCATACCATCCAGAGAGGTAGAAACGCGCCTGACTCCAAGAGAAGACCCAAGGAATCGCACGCAAGTCTTCCAACGAGGCCGCACCGGTGCGACGCGAGGGGCGCGAACCAATCCGACTCGCTTCAATCACGTCAATCGGGGTTACCTGACGGAAGAAATCGATAAATCGAGGCGTGCGGATGAGCGATTGATAAGCTTCACGTGAAAACTCTGCCAAGCGATCCATGACCTTGCCCAGTGCAGCGTTCTCAGCTTTTTCGACTTCATCCAATAAAGTGTGCTGCGTTACCCCAGCGGCCAAGAGCTCCAAATTATTCACCGCCGTGATGTGATTCGCATACTTCTGTGTGATACTCTCACCCTGCTCCGTGACACGCAGTTCGCCGTTAATGCTGCCGCGTGGTAGCGCATCGATAAAACGGTGCGTGGGGCCAGCACCACGTGAAATCGTACCGCCACGACCGTGGAAGAAAATAATACGCACACCGTGTTTTTCACCGACCTTCGTCAGGTTTTGCTGGGCGCGATAGAGGTTCCAGAGCGAAGCTAAAATTCCCCCATCCTTATTCGAATCCGAATAACCAATCATGACTTGCTGCGTAAGGCCGTCCGACATACCTGCGTCACGACGCATCTCCAAAGTCCGACGGGTCACAGGGTGTGCCAAGAAATCATCCAAGATCGCCGTGCTCTTTTCTAAGTCATCGATGGTCTCAAAGAGCGGCACCACGGGTAATAAACAATAAGGACTATCCGAACCGCCCGCCGTCAAGCCGGCCTCGCGGGCAATCAAGTACACCGAAAGTAAATCGGAAACGGAGCGCGTCATACTGACAATCAGCGAACCTAAACCCGCCGAGCCGTACTGGTTGATGTGCTCCACTAAACAACGATGGCAGGCCAAGACCGCATCGGCTTCTGGGCCAATCGATTCCTGGGAGCGAATAAAAGGACGCGTGGAACGCAGTTCCGAATCCAGGAAGCCCAAGCGGCGGGACTCATCCCAGTTGGCATAATCAGTATCCGCCAAACCAGCGACCGTCATCAGTTGCGCAATGGCCTTATCGTGGAACGCACTGTTCTGACGAATATCCAAGGTCGCCATGTGGAAACCAAAGGTACGCAAGAAACGAATTAGGGGGTCGAGTTCATAGCGGGCAATCTGACCTGCACCGACTTCAATCAGGGTCTCGCGTAGGAATAATAAATCTGCCACCACTCCGTCGGGCGTCTTATGCATACCCGGCGCACACTCGCCGACCGTGGCAGGCAGACGTAAACGAATAAGATTAATATACTGACGCCAGGTCTCACCAATGTTGCGAGCCATCGCCTGCGCACCCGCCTCACCAAGGGCGGCGGCATGCTTATCCACCGTCTTCACAAAAACCGCAGGAGGAAGTTGCAGGTGATCACCCAAGGATAAGCGCTGCCCCAGCAGCGTGAGGCGATCACTCACAATATTGAGCGCCGTGGAGCGGAAAAGATTTAAGGCCTTCGTCGTGACTTCGGCCGTGACTAAGGGGTGACCATCGCGATCCCCACCCACCCACGTGCCCATCGTCACCATCGGCATCGAATCGGGGTGCGTAATCTTGTCCGCACTAAAGCCAGCCTCTTCCCAAGCCTGACGGAGACGCAGGTCCATACTCACAATCGCATCCGGGAAAACATTCGAGAGGAAATAGTTAATATTACGCAGCTCCGACTGCACATCGGGCTTTTGCTGATAAAATTCTCCGGTGCGCCAGAGACGCTCTAAGGCGACCTTAATTTCATCGCGAATCGCACGCTGCTCCGCCGCCGTCCACATACTGTTTTCACGACGGACTAATAATTTATAAATTTCGCGGTGAATTTCTAAAACCGTCGCACGCTTCGCTTCCGTAGGGTGAGCGGTCAAAACCGGCTGCACATGAATGTGATTTAAACGCTTAGCGACCTGCTTGTCCGTCATCCCCGCATCGCGGAGGCGATTCAAAGCGCGACCCCATGAACCGGGATCCGAGGCCAAACCATTCTTGTCTTCACGCAGACGCTTCGACTGAGCCGAAGCATTTTCTTCCACCATGTTAAGTAATTGAAACGCAATTGAGTAGGCCTGCACTCCTCGATAAGAGAAAATTTGCACACCGCGCAATTTACGCTTCCCCATCCAGGGCAAAGTGCCTGCGAGATCCTTGTGATCCAATTGCTCGAGGACTTCGACGAAGCACTCCATCATGAACGCTAAATCGCGATCCACTTTTTTTAGTCCACGTGCTAAGTCAGTGCTGATTGCCATGGGATGATTGGTAGCACGGAGGCGGGAAATGTCGCAACCGCAAACGCCCAATGGCTTGCGTCTAACTTCGAGCATGCTTTGCTGTAAACCCGACATGGCTGCTCAAAGGCTCATCCTCCCCGACCTCTGGCAACAGTCCGCCCTCCGAGCCCTCCGCCGTGGGGACGACGTGATTATTCAGGCCCCCACGGGCTCAGGCAAAACCCACGTCTTTGAACTTTTCATCAAAGGGGGCCACCAAGGCCAAGCGGTCTACACGGTGCCGACCCGCGCCCTGGCCAATGATAAACGCGCTGAATGGGCCGCCCTCGGCTGGGACGTGGGCATCGCCACCGGCGACATTAGCGAAAACCTCAACGCCCCCATCATCGTCGCGACCCTCGAAACCCAACGCCAACGTTTCCTTGAAAACCACGGCCCGGAGCTCCTGGTCATCGACGAGTACCAAATGCTGGCCGATGAACAACGGGGCGCCGCCTATGAAACCGTGCTGGCCATTGCCCCTACAACCACTCAGGTCCTGCTACTCAGCGGTAGCGTCGGCAATCCCCAGACGGCTGCCGAATGGCTACGCTCCCTCGGACGAAAGGTCACCCTCGTCGAAGAACACCAACGCCCAATCCCCCTCGAAGAGGTCTGGCTCGACGCCCTCGAAACCAAGGAACCCGAAGGTGTCCGCAGCAGCATCGCCCGTGCCGTCATTAAAGGACTACAGTCCGACCTCGGACCCATCCTCGTCTTCGCCCCACGCCGACGGGCCGCCGAACAAATCGCCCGCGACATCGCCCACGCCCTCCCCCTCAGTAACGGTCCGCAACTCAACGCCGCCCAAAAAGCCTGCGCCGGCGATGAACTTTATAAACTACTCCGTCAGGGCGTGGGTTTACATCACAGCGGACTGACTTACGAGCAACGCACCGAACTCATCGAGCCCTGGGCTAAGTCTGGTCGACTCAGCGTCGTCGTCGCTACCACCGGACTCGCCGCGGGAATTAATTTCTCCCTCCGCTCCGTACTCGTCACCGATCGGCGCTATGCCTCCGAACACGCGGAACACGAAATCCGCCCCGATGAACTTCTCCAAATGTTCGGACGCGCCGGCCGACGGGGCTTAGATGAAAAAGGTTTTGCCCTCTGGACTGGCGACTCACCCCGACTCGGCGAAGCCAAGCCCTTACAACTTAAACGCTCCATCGGACTCGACTGGCCCGCCTTCCTTACCGTCATGCGGCACTCCCCCGAGCCCATCGCCGCCGCTCAAAAACTGGCGGGCTCTCTTTTTACCCGCGAGCCCATCGCCCTCGCCCTTGATGCACTCAATGACGCAAGCACCACACCCGAGGTCGAACTTCCGAGCACCACCCGTCGCGTCGAAGAGATGCTCAGCTACAAAGGACAATGGCAACGCCTACGCCCCACCAAAGTCGTTCCCCTCGCCTCAGCTTATATTCGAATTAAAAACGTGTGGCACCCCGCCCTCACCAAGCCCGACTCCCTCCGCGCCGTGACCATTGGCACGCCGTGTAAAATCCCCCAACCGGACGGTACCGTCTACTACGGTCGACTCGCCCCACTCGCCCATTTCCCCTCCACTCATCAGAACGATAACCTGGTTCCCGTCGATTGGCTCCGCAAAGCACTATTAAAACTCGAAGGCCCAAAAGCCAGAAATCGAGGCTGGAAACTCGAGAACCTCGAAAAAGAAATTCTCCCGCTTCTTCCTCGACTCACGCAGGGCGGACAGGCCAGCGGCGCACTCTTCGTTCAACGTGAAACGCTCTGCGTGCGTCTGGATTACCGTCAAGCCAACGTGAAGGTAACGCCCGATGCCGACGACTTCCCCCTGATCAACCCCGAACGCCGCGTGATCGATAAAGAAGATATCAATTTAGCCAACGTCCTCGGACAGTCACAAGCCCACCTTTCTTCAGCCCGCTCGGGCCGACTCTGGCTCAAACTTAAACTCATCACCAACGACGGCAAGCCAACCACCCGCGGCGAAATCGCCTCCCTCTTTCAACACGGCGAAGGGCTCGCCGTCGCCGCCGCGCTCGAAGACCCGACCTACGACCCCATCGATCTCGCTTGGGATCTCGCCGAATTGCGGGCAGGTGAACGCGTCGGCTCTTCGGGTCGCAACTCGAGTAGACTGGGCGCCTGCTGTCGCCTCACCTATAAATCTCTCACCGCTGAGGGCTATCTCCGCGATGGACTGCCCGCTGGCTTCGGCGAGGGCTGTGCCGAAACGATGCGTGCATTTATTCTGCACGGTAAATTACCAACACCCGACAGCGAAGGTCGTGGCCCTGGCAAAGGCGACCTCGAACGTGCGGTCCTCGAGTGGCGCAGCACCCTGAGACTCATTGCAAACTCCCGAGCCGAAACATGGCCACGCTGGAAAGAACTTCAAGCCGCCTGCCAACAGGTGCTGGCTGAAATCTCGCCACTGACTTTAAAATAATTCTCAGTTTAGAAGTGAATTTAGCATTCAATTCACGGTTATTTCGCTTTCTGCTTTGCAAACGTGCGTGAATGAATAATTTTAACCTTACAGTCATACACTCGCATTCGCACGCTGCAAAGCGTGAGGAAAGTCCGGACACCAATGGGCAGGATTCCCGCCGCAAGTCGGGGCACGATTAAAAACCGTGACGGATAGTGCCACAGAAAATAAACCGCCGTCTCCGCAAGGAAAACGGTAAGGGTGAA
>CANBWJ010000043.1 GCA_947373115.1 Opitutia bacterium
AACACGAACTCTCCGCTGCCGCATTTATTTGCCACTGGGAAATATGAGCCTCGTCGTGCCCAGCCTACGGCTTCGAATGCCATGGACATTGGTGACCCCAATAACTTGGGTCGACTCTTGGCGTGGCGCGAAGGCGGTCCCGAAGTTTCAGCGGTTACCGTTGATGACGTCGCCACTTTAGATGCAATGCGTCGAGTCCGTGCGAAAGGCGGCTATGTACTTTGTCCGCACACCGCGGTCGGTTGGAAGGCTGCGGAAGATTTAGTCGCCCGCGATACGCGTAAGAATTTAGACGTTGTTGTCTTTGGTACGGCGCACCCGGCGAAGTTCCCTGATGTCTTGCAGGACGCCTTCGGTGATCGGAATGCCTCCACCTTCCCGTTTGCGTTACCCAAGCCTGAGCCACTGCGCGTGGGCAACGATTACGAAGCCATTCGCCAGGTTTTAGAGTCAGAAGCCGGTTTTAGGTAAGTGTATTGGGTGTCTGGATAGTTCTTCTATTTTTAATCTTTTAAGGGCTAGTCGGGGCATTATCCCTATTGGCCATGAGTAACCTTCTGGACCCGGCGATTCTCTTTTTTGCTTTTGGGGTTTTCGCAGGTTTGGTTCGTTCCAATTTAGAAATCCCGCCGCAGGTTTCGCGTTTCCTTTCGCTGTACCTGCTCATGGCGCTTGGACTTAAGGGCGGCTTCGCCTTGGCCAAGTCGGGCCTTACCCCCATGGTTGCCACCAGCTTAGGATTGGCGGTGCTGTTGGCTATTGTCGTGCCATTGCTCGGCTACTTCCTTTTAAGGAAACTCCTCAATGGCTTTGATGCGGTTGCACTCGCTGCCACTTATGGCTCGGTCAGTGCGGTGACTTTTATTACGGCCACGCAGCACCTCGAAAACATTGGGGTGGTTTTTGGCGGTCACATGGCGGCGGCGATGGCCTTGATGGAGTCGCCGGCCATTATTCTTGCGGTGGTTCTGGCAAACCTACATCGCCGGCGATCGGCTAAGCCAGGAGAGGTGGCACCGCTGAGTATCGGCAAAGTCTTACACGAGTCATTCACCGACGGTGCGCAGTTACTGCTTCTCGGTGCAATGCTGGTCGGTTTAATTACGGGCGAGCATGGCAAGGCTGTGATGCAGCCTTTCTCGGTTGATCTCTTTAAGGGCATGTTGGCCTTCTTCCTCTTGGACATGGGTCTGCTTGCCGCCCGGAACTTTAAGGAAGTGATTGGTAAATCTAAATGGGTGCTCGCTTACGCGGTGCTTGGACCATTGTTGCACGCCTCGATTGCGTTAGGACTCTGTGTGTTGTTCGGCGTTCCCGCTGGCGATGGCGCCTTGCTTATGACGCTGGCCGCTAGTGCATCATACATTGCGGTGCCTGCTGTCTTGCGATTCGCGATCCCAGAGGCGAATCCATCGCTGTACTTTGGATTGTCTCTCGGACTTACGTTCCCGCTTAATATTGTATTCGGTATTCCGTTCTACGCTAAGATTGCCTCTGCGGTGTTGTGCTAATCCGCATCTGCGCACCTCTAAGTGGCCCAATAAAAAACCCCGCCAATGGCGGGGTTTTTGTTTCCGGCTGTTTTCAGCTTAGGCCTTCGAAACCTTGCTGCGACGGCGGACAGCAACTGCAGCGAGAGCCAAGCCACCAAGCATCAGACCGTAGGTCGAAGGCTCAGGAACAACAGCCGCATCGTAAGTGTAGAGAATCGACAGATCTGCAAAGGCAGTCAAACCTGTGGCGTTAATCTCGTAGACTGATGCTGTAGTGGTGACATTTGGATTGCTGCTTAAAGCGTAAGAAATGTTTCCCGTTCCAGTGTACTCACTCCAGTAGGAGGGGTCGATGATTGTATCCGCGTTGGTGTAAGCGGTGATAGTTCCGACATTGAAAGTTCTGAAAGTGGCGTTGTTGAGAATGGTTGAGTTTAATCCAGGGGTGATCTCGTAAGTGAACATCACACCAATGCCAGAGGAGGAGGCCGTGGTGTAACCAGTGAAGGTCGACTCATTGATATTGTCGTTTAGAAAAACAGAGTTCTGTACAAGGCTGATTTTTTTGCCTGTACCAGATGCCTTGGCTATGAAAGAGCCACCGAGGGTCAGAGAGTTGATCGTCACGGTAACACCGGTTAAGGTACCGAGGTTGGGGTCAAAGCGACTGAGATAGATGTAAGAATTATCACCAGTACCATCAGCAGTGGCGGTGCCATTGAAAGATTGGGTTGCGGCTTGAGCTGAAGCAGCAATGAGGAGAGCTAGGATTGAAGTGCGCATAGATTTAATTAGGGTTTGAAAGTGAACGGTAAATTGGGGTTAGCAAGTGATTTTAGGCAAGTATATGAGGGTGATAGGTATTGGTTATAAACATGCCCTTAAATGAAGCTTTTGCCCTAAAAAACGGACTACGGCATAAAAATTAGCCCTTTTCCTGTCTTTTTTGAGGATTGACCCAGTTTCTCCACAAAAGGCCACTAATTATGCATTTTAAAGCGATTTTTTCGAATAGCCCATTCGATTACTATGAGATTGGGGATCCAGCAGGTCCAACTCAGCATCCAATAAAAGTCTTCGAAGGCGTAGCCCGAGGCGAAGCCGATGCCTAATTGCACGCGGATGGTGACCGCGGCGAAGGTTAGGGCGAAGCTCCGCATCGCCCATTCTGAATGCGCCACGTAGTCGTCCAGCTTAACTGCACGAAGTGCGCGGCCAGCCGTGTACATCCAAAGTAGGGCGAGCACGATGAAGCCAGTTTGTGAGATGATGCCACCCTGTGCGATGGTCGCTGTAAAAAGTCCGGAAATACCCCCAATGAAAACCATGCTGAAATAAATCATGCCCAGTGTGCGATGCAGGGTGCGTCGACGACGCAGAGACGGGATGAATTGGAAAGGTCCGACAGCGAGGGCGACAAGCGATGCCGCTACGTGAATGAGGATGCGCCAAGGGTGAGCGGCGTACGCAGCCATCATAGCTGGATGCACGGTGCGACCTGGAGTTAGGAAAGCGTAACCCAAAACGGCATACAGGGCGACCGCGAGTGATGAACCTACGAGTAACCAGAAAAGGGTCTTACTCATAGATGGGTGGAGAGTGACCCGAGTTAACTAACTTACTTCTGCGGGGCCTCGACCTTGGCGGTGTCGGGCTTCGGTGCGCCTTTGGGAGATTCAATAACCACGATGCAACCGGTGAGGAAGAGGGCGGTGACGGCGAGAAGAGGGGCGACCAGTTTCATGCCCTTAATATTACCACCCGCTTCAACTTGGCAACCCAGCAGTCGGGAATTATTCGAGCGGATTCGCTACGGTGAAGGTGATGTGTGTGACCTCGGCACGGGCGAGGGTATCGAGCACATTCACCACGCGATTATAAAGCGCGGTCTCAGCGGCCTGGACTGTGACCAGTAATTTAGTTTTAGCCTGTTGGGAGGCTTTTTCCATTTGGGCCATCTGACGGTAGAGTTCCGCCAGTGCTTCGTCGTTGGGTTGAGCGATCGGGTCTTCGTTTAAGGTGACGGTCCCATTTTCAGTGACGCCCAGCATCACTTCATCTGGCATCTCAACGCTTTGTGCGGTTTCGGCGCGGCCAGGGAGTGAAGTTTTTAATTCGTACTCCACTTTCACGGCACCAGCCATGACCATAAAGAAGAGCATGATGACGAAGACGACATCGATCATCGGTGCGATTTGGAATCCTGCATCGGCCGACGATTCACGTTTAAGGGATTTCATGTTAATTAGAATGATTGAGGCCGGCAAAGGCGATTTGGTCGATGCCCGCAGCGGCGCCCCAACCGAGGGCTTCGGCGATAAACTTTGCGTGGCAGTTTTGATCGGCCCGAATCAACAGGCGGAATTTTTCATTAGAACCTTTACGCTGGCGGAGTTCGTGAATGATTTCCTTGGGCTGTTGTGGGTTCAGTTCTCGATCATCTAGTTTGAATCGGGCGTTTGCTTGGCTTTTATCCCATGAAATATTAATCAGTCCAGCTGCGGCTTTATCGTCACGTTTTGTGCCATGTGGAGCCACGGGTAGGTTGATGCCTTTATCGACGCGGAGGACCTGCGCTGAGGTGATGGACATAAAAAAGATTAAGAGCACCAGTAACACGTCGATCATCGGTGCCACTTGAAACTCGGGTTCACCCTCGCCGCCGCTTCCGCCTGCCATGGTCTTGGTTAATTAGGATTGGGGGTGAGTGGTGACGTCGGTGATCCAATAAGGCTTGGCGGCATAGATTTCGTCATCCCCAATCGGTTGGTGACTGAGCTCTTGGTACGGAAAGCTGCGAAAGAGGCTGGTAGTTAACTCATGAATGTCGTGTACCCCTTTCTGAATGCGATTTCGCAAGAGATAATAGCAAACGAAGGCGGGAATCGCGATGAAGAGTCCCGAAGCGGTAGCCACGAGGACTTCGCCAATGGCACCTGCTAATTGGGAGGGGTCGCCGACACCTGAGGTGCCGAGTTTATCGAAGGCTTTCATCATGCCAGTGACTGTACCGGTGAGTCCAATCATCGGAGTGCACACGCCGATTACCGAAAGGTAAGATGCCCGCCCCAGCAGGTCTGCCTGTAGTCGATTGATTTCGGCGAGGATGGATTCCTCGGTCATGGTTTTTCCTTCCGATGCAAAAGTCAGGCCGGTCCGGACGACATTGTTAAATGCCGATGGTGATGATTTTGCGAAAGCGTGGGCCGAGGGGTAGTCTCCACGCTTAAAAAGTTCACGCAACTGATTCACGTGCAGGTGTGGGTAAAGTTTAAGTGAGCTGGAGCGGAGAAACCCGTCGACAATGAACCAAATCATGGCAATCGAGCAAAGTAGGATGGGATACATCACCCAGCCGCCCTCTGCAAAAATATCCAACAACGTCTTTTCCTCCGCGCTAATTGGCGGAGCGATGGGCGTGATTATTTTTGCCAACAGTAGGTGCGGGAGATGGGTGAGTGATATCATGATTTGGGTATGGGATTAGGAGGAGTGGGCTCGGGGTTAAGAAGGGACTGGGCGATGGCTGCTTCCGCTGAAAGTGGGCACTCGCGAATGATGCGATGGAGGTAGTGCACAGTGGTGGCACGAATTTTTTCGTCCTTGATGGCCGGGTTTTCCAGCCCGCGAAGGGCGCGTGCGATGCTGAGCAGGACTTGGGCGTATTGTTCGCTTCGACCGCCTTGAAAGGTGCTGATGCGTAAGAAAAAGGACAGTGCGGCTTCGTAATTTTTGAGTAATAGGTTGGCTTGTCCTTGGCAGAAATTAACTCGGGCAATGTCCTCAGGATTGGCGAGTTTGGGTAACAATGTATTAGCACCCGTCAGACTGGCTTGTGGGTCGCCTTGACAGTTGAGCAGGGTGAGACGGGCGATGCTCAGTGAGGTGGTAAGCGTGGGCTGGTTGCCATCGTCGTGTTTAGCCAAATTAAAGATGATGCGCTCCAGACGTTGGGGGTCTTGTAATTTTTCGAGCGCTGATAGTTTGAGAAGACTGGCTTTAAGCCACCAGCTGCCTGGTGTTCTTGGCCAGGGTTCGACGGCCTTGAGCATGGCATCAAGGATTGTTAAGCCGCGGTTGAGGTCGCCTTGGTGAATATAATTTTGGGCCTCGCTGAATTGAGCGGGGTCGGGCCAGATTAGTCCGACCACCTCATTAAACTTATGAATAATGATGACTTCATATTGATCGCGACGGGAAATTTTAACGACCGAACCCTCCTTGTAATTGATGCAGCTAAGGTTGGTGGGTTGGATGGGTTGCGCAGATAAATGATTGAGATCTTTTAAGGGGTCTTCGACTTCCCATTGTTCTCCATTGTTAAAAAACATGGTGAGTGCGGGAAGTTTTACGGGTGCGACCATGAGGCTAATTAAGAGGCATTGGAAAAATTTCATAGTTAAAGGGCGCTGAGAAGGTTTTCCGCGTATTGGGCTTCGGGTGTCTTTTTAATGAAATCGTGGGAAAGCATTTCCTGAATCACGGACGACGCCTCAGCGGGTTGGTGGAGTTGTTGGGCGAGCAGTCGTGCGGTCCCCCAGTAGGCCTTGGCGGACCATTCGGCGTGCCGCTTCCACCCTTGGTAACATCGGCGGTAGTAAGCGACCGCTTCGGCAGTGTGGTTCTGTCGTTCTTCAATGAGTCCTAGCCAATAGAGGCTCCGTGCTGTCCCTTCGCCTCGCCAGGCTTTGGTCTGGGCTACGAACTCGAATTCTTTTTTAGCCTCGGTGAATTGACGAAGTTCGGCGAGGGCCTGACCGCGAATGAGTCGAAGGCTACACTCTTTATGTTTAATAAAGTTATACTTGAGGGCTTCGGCACACAAGACGAGGGCGGCGGCAAAATTCTTTTGCTCGAGACGTAAGGTGGCGAGACCTGCAAATCCATGGTCGGCATATTCTGAGGTGCGGTGGCTCTGAATGAGGAAGTCGAAAAAGGTTTCGGCACGGGCGATTGAGCCATGGGTGAGGCAGTTCTCGCCAGTCAAGGCAAGCAGGGTGGCACTGAGTTCAGTCGGCGGAAACTGTTGGGCGATTAATTGGTAGTAATGGTTAACCTGATCGGGCTGCTGATAGAGTGCGGAAAGTTGAGCCTGGGCAAAGTAGAGTCGGGCAACAGCAATTGTGCGGTCGTTTGTTGGTGCGCGCTGCAGGGCGGCCTCGAGTTCGGAATGTGCCTGGGCTGAGCCCTCCGGAGAATTGCGATACTTAAGGTAAACCTTATTGGCTAGAAAAGTTATGAGGCTTTCGGCTCCATCTTGCTGAGGGTCATCGATAGTTTCCTGAATGGCCTGGATGAGTAATTGGTATGTAGATTCTTGGCTATTGGTCGGCAGGTGTTCCGCGGCGGTGATGGCTTCGAAAAGGTAAGAGGATGCTTGCGGGCTTTTTTTATTCCAGCGGTAGAGCTCGAGGTAAAGGTCGCGCAACTTCGCATAATTCTTTTGTGCTTTTAGAGTGGGATTAAGTTTGGCGAGCGCGTAGGCCAGTGCATCAGAATTAGACTGGCCGTTTTTAGCCGCGTTTAAATAGGCTTCGTTGGAGCGTTGGGTGTGCTCGACTTTTTCTTTTTCGAGTTGGCTAAGGGTAGTCTCGGAAGCCGTTGCGCCTTGCGATTGTAAGTGGGTTAGGCGTGAAGCCATTTCGCTAGCGAGGCCGTTTTCACAGTCACCCATCAGCACGTAGACGTCGGCTTTTTTACTTTTTATTTCGGATTGGTTCTGGTTGCTGTAATTTCTGAGCCAGGCTTGGCAGATGAGCCGTGCGTTTTCGAATTGCGGTGGAACCATCCCAAAAGCAATCAACGCCAGTCGGTATTGCACATCATAGAGAAAAGTCCCGGAGGGGAATCGGGCTTGGTAGGCCATGAACGCTTGTTGCGCGTTTTCGGTTTGGCCTTGGTAAAATCGGCTGAGGGCTTGGAGGTAAGTGGCCTGTTCGAGGGCGGCTGACCGGGGGTATTTCTTTATAAAAATGGCCAGTTCATCGTCGGCCATTTTCCATTCCGTGAGGCTGAAGGTGGCGAAGCAGCAACGGTAATCAATTTCTTCGATAACGCCGGTCGGTAGTTTTTTTATTTTTGTTTTAACCCATCGATACTGTGAAAGCGTTTCACGGTAGTCTTGTCGGTCTAAAGCAAAAGTGCCTAATTGAATGACTACTTGAGGTATTTCGTTGGCGTTGGGGTAGTGCTCAATGAATGACCGACACGCAGATTGTGCTTCGCGGTTTTTACCTAGTGCGAGGAGGTTCTGGATGATAAGAAAGGCGGCGCTGGGGGCTTGTGGTGAAAGGGGATGTGTATTTATGACTTCCTGAAAAGCGGTAATCGCTTCGTAAGGAATTTGGAGTTCGTGTAGGCAAAGTCCGAGCCGGTAGTAGATACCTTCATCGTATTGGGCGCTCTGCTGTACGGCAGCTTCAGCGGAAGTGCATTCTTGGAGCTCCGCCTGTAGTGCCAAAAGTTTATCGCTGATTGCGGGTGAAGGTTTAGGCGCTAAGCGTGTCAGTTCGGCAATGGAAGTCTTGAGTTCGGACGATTTCTTCTGGATTTGAGATAGGATGGATAACTTGGGCAGGGTGGCTTGGTAGGACCGAAGCGCGGTTTGTAGGAGTGCAGCCTTAGCCGTAGGATCAACCGTTGTACGTGCTTCAGCAAAGGCCGCATCACCCTGGGTTTGGCGGAGTTGATTAATGCGAATGATTTCTGCGGCTACCGTTGGCTGACAGGATTCTATCTCCGCCTGAAGGGCTTGGGCTTCGGGTAACTGATGCTGCTGAATATAGGCTTCGACTAAGGCCGAGCCCGCGAGTTTACCCTCGGGCGTATTTAATCCGACCGACACTGCCTTCTTAAGCAGTGCAATGGCTTGTCGCTGGGCGTTGGCCTTTTCGGCGGTGGGGGCATGTTGGGTCTTTTCTTGGAGGAAGTTTGCGGCCAGACGACAGGCGGTGCTCCGATCCTTTGGAGGAAGGAGAAGATTGGCTGAGAGGTGATTGAGTACTTCTAGGGCTGATTCCCAAAGGGAGAGCTGTCGATAGACTTCCGCTAGGTTAAATTGGCAGGTCGCAATTTTATTATCATTAGTCCCAAGTAAGTCTTCGGTGCCTTTAGGAAATTTTTCTAAGAATTCTTTTAGGGCACTCGCGGCACTCTTCCAATCTTTCTGCTGATAGTAGCAATTAGCTTTTTGAAGTAAGAAAAGTGCGCGGACTTTGGCTGGCGTTTGCACCGATTTCTTTTCTAGGTCAGAAAATATTTTAAGTGCTTCCGCCGGTTTATTGTTTTGCAGTGCTTTCTCAGCCGAAGAATAGAGGGCATTGAAATCGCCCTCGGATGTGGGTGGACTCGTGCTGGGCGTGCCAGCAAGTAAGCTCGCAGGAATGAGGGCGAGGGCGGACCAGCTGTGTGGGTGGTGTGACATCGTGGGCGTGGAGGAGTGCTCCTGACCCCAACAACGATGCATGCTGGCGATTGTACCCGCCAAACCATATGTCCCCTAGTCCCTTCTTGTATGCCTTACCTGACACTAAGGTTGCCTAAGCAAAAACTACCTAGCGGGTTTCAGGGCCGTGCCTAAGAGCGTTTCAAATCCGGGCTCTTGGGTTTCTTTCGCGACGACGCGCACTTCCGGGCGAATGAAACCGATTTCATCGAGCCAATCGTGTAGGTCGTTTTCTTTAAAACCTAACCAACGATCGGCGTAAATTTCACGGGCCTTTTCAAAGCGGTGGGCACGGAGGTCGAGAATCAGTAAACGACCGCCCGGTTTTAAAATACGAAAGGCTTCGGCGAGTGCTTTCTTTGGGTTCTCGGCGTGGTGAAGCGCTTGGCTGAGCAGGGCGATGTCGACGCTGCGATCGGCAAGCGGAACTTTTTCGATGTCACCTAAAACGTAATCCACGTTCTTGAGCTGTTCCTTTTTTGCGAGGGAACGTCCGAGCTCGACCATGCGTGGAGAATTATCGATGCAGTGCACGAACTCGGCTTGGCGTGCGAGCAGACGTGAGACTGTGCCGTCACCCGCTCCGAGGTCGGCAATCTTCACGCGAGGCGTGAGCAGCAGGAGCATTTGGCCGATGGATTCCCAGGAACGACCCGGGCAGTAATTTTTTCCAAGTCGCTCAGCGACGAGATTGAAATGTTGTTCGGTGCGACGGCGGCGTTTCTCGGCGAGTCGCTTGAGGGCGCGTTGATCGGCTAAGGTAAGAGGATCTTGGGCGGTGGCTTGAATGGCAGCCTCGAGGATTTTCTGCACGCCTGCGGGAAGGCTCTCCGTTAAGGCGTAGAACGAGTTTTTGCCATCACGACGGTCGACGGCTAGGCCTGCTTTGCGCAGGAGTGAGAGGTGGGTGGAGATGCGCGATTGGCGCATGCCGAGAATTTCTTGGAGTTCGCCCACGGACAGTTCGCCGCGGCTGAGCAGAAAGATGATACGCGCCCGAGTTGGGTCGGACAGAAGGCGCATGGACTCCCAAGGGTTGGGCATGGGCAGACTGTGGACAGGCCTAGCGGGTATGTCAAAAGAGGAAGCCCCGAATATCGGGGCTTCTCTAGGTCGCACTTAAGCGAGGCTTACTTCTTGTCCACCCAGCGGCTGATCGAGAGTACTTTCCAGGTCTCGGTCTTGCCGTTGATGTTGGTCGTGAAGGTCTCGTCGAGCTTGTGGTTAACGAGCTGGCGGGCGAGGGGTGAGGTGTAGGCCAGAATATTGATTTCAGGCTGACCATCCCAAGCGCCGAGAATATCGTAAGTGATGTCCGTGTTGTCGGACGAGCGATGGAATTTCACCGTCGAACCGATGGTGATGGAATCTTTGGTGGCTTCGGTGAAGTCAGTCACGCGGGCCTTCTTGAGCATCGCTTCTAACTCCGCACGACGAGCGGTGAGCGTATCGTGGTCTTGGCGGGCCATCTTGTATTCAGAGTTTTCGCGCAAGTCACCGTGCTCTTTAGCCACTTGAATCGCTTCCTTGGTGGCAGGGAGTTTAACTTTAACAATGTCTTCGAGTTCAGCTTCGCGAGCGGCTTTGCTGTTCTTCGAGACCACCAACTCTTTGTCGTCGGTGGCGGAGTCAGGCTGTCGGGATTGGACGAGGCGTTGCACGTGGGGTTCGATTTTAGCTAAGCGGGCCAAGAGGGAATTCTTGGTCATCTTGTCGAAGCCTTGGTTGCGCAACATCACGCGGGTGAGGTCGAAGACGGTTTCGCTGTCCACTTTCTTGCCGTTAGGCGCGAGGACGTCGGCGATGAGTGCCTTGTCCTTAATAAGTTCGTTAGCGAGAGGGATGCGGGCAGTCGAGTTGGACTCGAGGGCTTCGGCATCAATGCTGCCGAGGATGGCACCGAGTAAACCTGGAACGATAAGAGGCGTGACGATGTCCGCGTATTTCTTGGACTCGCGATTCTTGATGATCCAGATGATAACAGGGGGACGGAGTTCGCGAGTTTCGAGCCACTGGAGGAGGCGCTGTCCGACGAGTTCGGAGAGGCCGGCGTCGCAGAGGTAAGCGATGCATTCGGAAACGAGTTTAGCGGAGCCACTCTTGGTGCCACCGATGTCGCGATTGCGTAAGAGGTCGAACGCACGGTCAGACCATTTGTCGCCGTGATGGGCGCGTACGAGGTCGAGCAGGCTACGAATCTTTTCCGAAGTGTGAGGAATGTTGAGGGCGATATTCGCGAGGTCAGCTTCGTTGCAGAGCGCGATGATATCGGAGGCCGTGGGGCTGAAGGTTTCAACGGTTTCAACAGCGCTACGGAAGAACTTATCGCGATTCCAGATGGCGCAGAGAATCTTGGGAAGGTTGATATTGCGACGGCTGCCAGAGAGTCCGGCAACGGCCTTCGAGAGATCGCTACAAACTTTGGCGAGGTTGGCTTCGTTAGCGGCCGAGCGCGTTTCGGCAGTGGCGCTTTCGCTAAGCTCTTCGAGGAGGGCTAACTTACGTTCGAAGTTAGGAGCCATCTCGTACTGAGCGAAGAGGTCTTCGCCGACATCTTGAGGAGCCTCGAGTAGGGCGTAGAGTCCGCCTTTTTTCTCAGGGATGAGGATGGAGCGGTCTTTACGGATAACTGCGCGACCCTTGGTCCACCAAGCCTTGAAGGCGGCGGCGCGGTCTTTGCCAGCAGGGAGGGAGGCGAAGAAGATGCGATCCAGGTTGGCTTCTAAAGCGTAGGAGGAACATTCGCCGGTTGGGTATTCAGCGAGGATGTTTTTGATGAGTGTCGCGACGTCGTCAGAGACGAGTTTAGCAATTTTTTCTTTGGAGGTGTCGGCGTAGGCTTGGGCCACAACGCTTTCAGGATTAATGATTTCGATTTTTCCGGAGAAGAAGGCGACGTCCATGGTGTGGCCTTTCTTGGACTGCTCGGGGAAGTCGATGGTGAAGCGCTTAGTGCTTTCGTCGAAGCTGCGGATCACTCCGATGCCCCATGCTTGGTGTAAACAGAAACCGGTTTGTCCGGCCGAGACCTTAGAGATAGTGTCTTGGAGGTGGAGTGTTTTACCACCTTGTGGGTTGAGGGCCTTGTTACTCATTGCAAAAAGTGGTTTTGGGGCTAA
>CANBWJ010000044.1 GCA_947373115.1 Opitutia bacterium
CAAATCGAAGACCGCATTATTTTTGATTACATGATTGGGCAGGTCCGCCGCACCGCCCTCGAAGTCGGCCCCGGACGCGTGGCGGAATACTTTGCCAAGCACCAAAGTGACTTCGCCCACAAAGAAAGCATTAAGCTCAGCCAGATCACTATTACTCAAGGTGCGGCTGAAACGGCCGAGGAAGCCAAAGCACGGGCCAACACTTGGGTGGATGCCCTACGTAATCCTGAAAAAATAGGCGCGACCTTTACCTTCTACAAAATCAATCCCCCCAACCAAAAGACCACCCTCAACTTCTCGGAAGTGGCTAAGGCCATCAGCACCGACGACTATGCGAATGCGGGCGGCGATGCGGGCTGGAAATCCCTCGAAGAACTCAATGAGCGCGTTGCGGCCGCCTTACGTACCTTAAAAGACGGAGCAATTTCCGACGCCTTGCAGTTTGATTTACCCGGCGGCAAGTCCATCTGGTTTATTTTAAAACGCGATGGCTACAAACCTGCGGGTAACGGCACGCTGGACGATGTTAAGGTGCGCTCTGAAATCGAAGAACGTGTGCGCATGGAATCAATGAAAGAGGCGGTCGACAAATGGTTGAGCGAATTGCGTGCCAAAAATCACGTCGAATTTCGCTAAAAGATGTCTAACGCCTCACACGCTTTTCGCTGTCGTGCCTTTCCGCAGCGAACCGCCGGCGTCTTACTTCACCTCACGGCGCTAACGGGCAACGGTCCCGTTGGGTCGGCTGGTGCGCACGCCCGACAGTTCATCGACTTTCTGGCCGCGGCAGGTTTCACTTGGTGGCAAGTCTGCCCGCTCGGACCCACAGGCTACGGCGATTCACCCTACCAGACACTTTCAGTTTTTGCCGGCAACCCCTACCTACTCGACCTCGCCAATCTTGAAGCACGCGGACTGCTCAATGCCGAGGAGGTTAAAGCGGCGGGACGCATCGGCCAGGGGCACACCGATTACGGAAGACTCTGGAATGAATTACGCCCACTGCTCAAGCACGTCGCCCTCCGCGGTAGCGTCGCCTTGGCTAAGGATCACGCCTTTCAATTGTTTAAACAACAACACGCCACCTGGCTTCTGCCCTGGATGCGCTACTCCGCCCTGCGTGAACAAAATCAGTTCACCGCTCCTGCGACTTGGAAAGTCGCAAAACCCGACGTCGAGTTAATGACGGAAGCCGCGGTACTACAGTTCTTATTTCACGAACAGTGGCTCGCCCTTAAAAAATATGCGCATCAAAAAGGCGTGAAGCTTCTCGGCGATGAGCCGATTTACGTTTCGGCGGATGGTTGTGATATGTGGGCACACCCCGAACTCTTTCAGCTGGATCGAAACCTTAAGCCCGTCGCGGTTGCGGGCGTCCCTCCGGATTATTTTTCGGAAGACGGACAGCTTTGGGGCAATCCACTCTACGACTGGAATCGACATGCCCAAAATAATTTCAGCTGGTGGCGTTCGCGCGTGCATCACGATTTAAATCTTTTCGACGCGGTCCGCATCGACCACTTCCGCGGTATTCACGATTACTGGAGTGTGCCCGCCGACGCTCCTAATGCACGGCACGGCCGCTGGGAACAGGGTCCAGGCATCGACTTCACCCAAGCTTTAGGCGACCTCCCGCTCGTCGCCGAAGACCTCGGCTTACTCTCGCCCGGCGTGGACATGCTGCGTCAAGCCGCTGGCCTGCCTGGTATGTCCGTACTACAATTCGGTTTCAGTAATCCCACAGACAATCCACACCACCCTTCGCAAATCACGCCCGATCGCGTGGCGTATTCGGGCACGCATGACAACGATACTGTACAAGGCTGGCTCGATCATGCATCGGAAAACGAGAAGCGAAACCTCGCTGAAAGTTTAGGCACGTTCACCAATGGTCCCGTCGCTATTGCGCGCGCCGCCCTGGAGAGTCCCGCCATCTGCGCCATCATTGCCGCCCAAGATCTTTTAGGGCTGGGTTCTGAAGCGCGCTTCAACACGCCCGGGAAGGCACAAGGAAATTGGACCTGGCGTATGAGTGACGCGCACATGGCATCGCTTTTCGCCCAAGCACCCTTGTGGCGTGAAATGCTCATTC
Source organism: Opitutia bacterium (assembly GCA_947373115.1). GTDB lineage: Bacteria > Verrucomicrobiota > Verrucomicrobiia > Opitutales > UBA953 > UBA953. The sequence goes on from CANBWJ010000044.1 coordinate 2,093, forward strand.
AATCGCAACGCACTAACGCGTCAGTCGGCGGTATTTAGGTCGACGCGGGGTGTCGGAGCTGATGCCTAGGCGCCGACGGCGGTCTTCGAGGTAGTCGCCGTAATTGCCTTCGTGCCAAACGATTTTACCATCGTCCTCAAAGGCCAGAATGTGCGTGGCCACACGATCCAGGAACCAGCGGTCGTGTGAAATGACAACGGCACAGCCAGCAAAGGATTCAAGGGCATCTTCCAAGGCGCGAATGGTGTTCACGTCTAAATCATTGGTCGGCTCGTCGAGTAGCAACACATTGGCACCGGCTTTGATTAATCGCGCCAAGTGAATCCGGTTACGTTCTCCACCAGACATGATGCCAACCTTGCGTTGTTGCACATCGCCCGTGAAACCGAAACGTGCGGCGTAGGCTCGGGCCGGCACCATAATTTTTCCGAGGTGCACCATTTCTTGTCCGTCCGAAATGGCTTCCCACAAAGGCTTGTCGGCCGGCAAAGAATCGCGCGACTGATCCACGTGGGCGAGCTTAACGGTATCGCCCACCGTCAGCGTTCCTTTGTCGGGCTTTTCTTCTCCCGTAATCATGCGGAACAATGTCGTCTTGCCCGCACCGTTCGGACCGATGATTCCCACAATGCCACCCGCAGGCAGCGCAAAGTTTACATCCTCCATCAAGACGCGGTCACCGTAGGCCTTCATGAGACCCTTGGCTTCAATCACCGCACCGCCGAGACGTGGACCGGGCGGAATCCAGATTTCCGCCATTCGCTCAATCTGCACTTGATCCTGCGTGAGCATTTGTTCGTACGCACGTAAGCGTGCTTTATTCTTGGCCACGCGCGCCTTCGGCGAAGAGCTCGCCCACTCGCGCTCGCGTTCCATCGAGCGTTGGCGACCCGCGGATTGCTTTTCTTCGGCTTCGAGTCGAATGCGTTTCTGATCAAGCCAGGATGAGTAATTACCCTTCCATGGCACCCCGCGCCCGCGATCCAATTCCAAAATCCAGCCCGCGACATTATCCAAGAAGTAGCGGTCGTGCGTAATGGCGATGACCGTGCCTTTATAATTTTTTAAATGTCGCTCCAGCCAATCGACCGTGTCGGCATCGAGGTGATTCGTGGGCTCATCGAGCAAAAGGATATCGGGCTCCATGAGGAGCAAGCGACAGAGCGCCACGCGACGCTTTTCGCCGCCGGAAAGTTTGGCGACAACGGTGTCGGCTGCGGGACAACGCAGCGCCTCCATCGCCATCTCAATGCGGGCATCCAAGTCCCAACCGCCTCGTGCATCGAGGATGGTTTGGATTTCACCTTGGCGGGCTAAAATTTTTTCCTGTTCTTTGGCGTCATCCGTTTCCGAAACTTTGACAAACGTGTCATCATACTCTTCTAACAGCGCCTTCATCTCAGCGACCGCTTGTTGTACATTTTCGGCGACGGTGAGAGCGTCGTTTAAGCGCGGCTCCTGAGCGAGGTAACCCACCGTGTAACCCGGCACGCGGCTGATCTCGCCATCAAATTCCGCGTCCTCACCAGCCATGATTTTTAAGAGGGTCGATTTGCCCGAACCATTTAATCCGAGCACCCCGATTTTCGCGCCAAAGAAATAGGAAAGTGAAATATCGCGAAAGACGGGCTTCTTCTCGAAGTACTTGGTGACTCCCGTCATGGTAAAAATTACTTTTTCGTCCGCCATAGCCTCAAAAGATTTGCCCAACCGCCATTTGGCGCAAGCGGAACCCTCAAAAGTCGACCTTTACCCCGCCGCCATCCCGCTTGACACCCGCCCCCTCCTCCTCAATAAATCTCCGCAGTCACCTTTCATTAAGGCGTGTCCATTCCTGGACCCGCCTTTTTTGTCCCTCAAATTTTCACCACACCACCTAAATACCATGAGCGTAGATATTAAGCCCTACCTGCAGTACCTCGAAAAAGAAAAGCATATCCCCAAGGATGAAGCCTGTGCACTCATCGCCGAAGCCATTAAGGCCTCGGTCGAGAAGTCCGTCATGGCTGGCCAGAACATCGAGGTCGTCGCCGACCCCGTATCGGGCAAGCTCGACGCCTACGCCGTCTTTACCGTGACCGACGCCGTTTCGGACCCCTTGCGCGAAATGAATCCCGTGATGGCCATCACCCTCGACGTCGACGCTCGCGTTGGCCAAGAAGTCCGTCGTCCCATCGCCGTAGCCGACCTCGGTCGTATCGCCGCTAAGACCACGCAACAACTCCTCAATCAGCGCTTCCGCAAAATCGAGAAGGACCAAGTCTTCAAGGAGTATAAAGATAAGATCGGTGACATCGTCACTGGCGTCGTGCGTCGCACCGAGCGCGGCAATGTTGTCGTTGAACTCAGTTCCGCCGAAGCCGTCCTCACCCGCGCGGAACGTTGCCAAGGTGAAGAATTCCGCACCGGCGACCGCATTCGTTGCCTCCTCCTCGAAATTCGCGAAGACACTCAACGTGGCCGTGAATTCGTGCTTTCCCGCGCGCACCCTAATTTCGTTCGTCGCTTACTCGAACTCGAAGTCGCCGAAATCGCCGACAAGACGGTGAAGATTGCCGCGATGGCACGCGATCCGGGTTACCGTACCAAAATCGCCGTGGATTCATCGGATCCTAAGGTCGACCCCGTTGGTGCTTGCGTCGGTGCCCGTGGTGCCCGCGTACGCAACATCGTTAAAGAACTCAACGGTGAGAAAATTGACATCATTCGCTGGCACCCCGAGCCCCTCCAACTTCTGGAAGAGGCGATTCGTCCAGCGAAACCACGCAATGTTCACATCGATGAACGCAACCGACTCATTCACTTCGAAGTGGATGAAGACGACATGCGCATCGCGATTGGCAGCAAGGGTCGCAACGCCCGCCTAACTTCTAAGCTCATGGGCTGGCGCCTCGATATCACGAAGTCGACCCGTGCCCCTGAAAGCGTGGAAGCACAGCTTGGCGAAAAGGCCGTTCGCCTCGCCGCCCAACTCCAACTCTCTCCTGAATTGGTCGCTAAGTTCATCGGTCTCGGCATCGAGAGCGTGGCCTCCTTCGAAGGCGTTGGCCCAGAAGATTTCGCCGGCACTGATCTCACCCCCGAAGAGATTTCGACCGTATTGGAAGCCGTTGCGAAAGCAAAGACCGCTGGTCAGGCTTAATTCTATAAATCTCCGCCCCACACTCACCCAACCGTCTGCACATGTCCGAGAAGAAAAAACCCGAAGCCAAAAAAGCCGCAACGACCCAGCGCTACAGCGACGTCGCCAAGGACCTTGGCATCGAGGTCAAGTTGCTCTTGGCCCTCGCCGACCAGTTTGTGGAAGCGCGACCCGATTATAAAGATTACGTCTACCCCGAGGGCAAGAAACCTGCGGCCTCGAGTAATTTTTCAAAAACTTATCGCGACGACTTCTTAAAATTCATCGCCGACAAAATTCCGAAGAAAGTCGTCGAAGAAGCGCCCAAGGCTCTCGAGCCTGCGCCCGCACCGGCAAAAGTCGAAGCACCCAAGCCCGTTGCACCAGTCGCTCCCGCTGCACCTGCTGCCGCTAAGCCCAACACGCCGCCGCCCGTCTCCGTTCCGCCGCGCGTCGCTTCGCCTATCGCACCACGTGCACCTAGCACGCCTCCGCCTCTGCCTCGCGTGGCTCCCGCCACACCTGCACCGCGCAATGAGCTGCCTCCGATTGTCATCACTCCTGGCAATCAAACGCCTGCAAGTTCTCGCCCGGCTCCCCTTCCGCCGATTGCTCGCCCCCCCGTAGCACCCATCGTCAATCGTCCTGCAAACAGCGGTAGCGCCGTCACTCCAGGCAGTAAAGGTACCGTCACTGTTCGCCCTCCGATTGTGGTACGCGACTTCGCGATCGCCCTTAATTTAAAGCCCTTCCAAGTCATTGGCTCCTTAATGGAGTTCAATAAAGTCGTCAGTGTCACTTCGGTGATTGATGACGCCGATGCCCGGAAGGTTGCGGAGAAACATGGTTACACTTTAGAAATCCGTCACCGTGGCGAAGGTGTGCAGCCAGTTAAGAAAGTGGAGAAGAGCACGGAAGATGATCCCGCCCTCATGGTGGCCCGTCCGCCTGTGGTTTGCGTACTTGGTCACGTCGACCACGGCAAAACCACTTTACTCGACTTCTTCCGCAAATCGAACGTCGTCTCCGGTGAAGCTGGCGGCATCACGCAACACATCGGTGCCTACTCCGTTAAGTATCAAGGCGAGAAGCCTGAATATAAAGGTCGCACCGTTACTTTCCTCGACACCCCTGGTCACGCTGCTTTTGCCAAAATGCGTGAGCGTGGTGCCAGCGTCACCGACGTTGCGGTGCTCGTGGTGGCCGCGGACGACGGTTTCATGCCTCAGACGGAAGAAGCCCTGAAGTTTGCCCAGAAGCATGCGACTGCGACCGTTTGTGCGATTAATAAAGTCGACGCTAAGGGTGCGAATATCGATCGCGTGAAGCAGCAAATGCAACAACGCAACATCACTCCAGAAGATTGGGGCGGCGAAACCATTACCTGTCCGGTCTCGGCGCTAAAAGGCACGGGCATGACCGAACTCTTAGAATCCATTTTACTGCAGGCCGAAATTCTCGACCTCAAAGCGAATCCTAAGTGCCCAGCACAAGGTGTGATTGTGGAATCACAAATGGAAACCGGTCGCGGCCCGACGGCGACGGTCATCGTCCAAAAAGGCACTTTGAAACCTGGCGATTCTTTCGTCTGCGGCGAAACCTGGTGTAAGGTTCGCGCGTTGATGGACGAGAACGGTCAGCGCTTACAAAACTCTACTCCTGGCACCCCTGCCCTCGTTTTAGGTTGGGACGCAGTTCCTGCCCCTGGCACCAAATTCCGTACGGTTAAGAACGATCGCGAAGCCCGCGAACTCGCGGATGAAGCCGCACTCGCCGCACGTAAAGCCGCCGAGGCTACTGGCGCCACCAGCGCCCCATCGGGTCGCCCAGGCATGTCGGACCTTGATCGCCTGATGGCTGCCCTCGAGAAGGATAAGGAGAAGATTTTACGCGTCCTATTGAAGGCTGACGTGAACGGCACCCTCGAAGCGCTGCAAGGTTGCTTAGAGGAAATTAAGTCTACGAAGGTTCGCCTCGAAATCGTGGGCGGCTCAGTCGGACCCATCACGCAGAGCGATGTGCAAATGGCCGAAGCAGCGGGTTCGCTGATTGTCGGCTTTGACACCAAAGTTGAAAACGGCGTGCAAGCGCACCTTAAACGCACGGGCGTTCGCGTCATTACGCACGATATTATTTACGAACTCATCACCCTCGTGAAAGAAGCGATGGCTGAGTTACTGGATCCTGAAACCCGCGAAAACAAGATGGGTGCCGCCGAGGTGCGTGCCGTCTTCCCGCTCGGCAAGGACCACAAAGTCGCCGGCTGTATGGTCACCGAAGGCTCCGTCAAACGTGCAGCCAAGGCTCGCCTCGTGCGCAAAGGACAGGTCATTCACAACGGCCCCGTCGAAACCCTTCGTCGTTTCAAGGACGATGCCTCTGAAGTCAAAGCTGGCTTCGAGTGTGGTATCAAGTTGGGCGGCTACGATGAGTACCTGCCTGGCGACACCATCGAAGTCATCGAGGTGTTACAAGTTCGCCCCAGCCTCTAAAGCATGTCGCAACGTCAGTTACGGGTCGCCGAATTAGTCCAACGCGAAGTTTCGATGACGCTCCGTCGCAACTGGAGTGCGGAATCTGCCCTGATTACGATCACCCAGGCCACCGTCTCGCCTGATCTCCGTCAGCTCCGCGTGGGGTACGCCGTCTCGGGCGGACCCACCGAAAAGAAAGCGGCTCGTGCGCTGCTTAAGCGTATACGTTCAGAATTAAAAGCCACGGTCGGACAAGTATTACAAATGAAGAACACGCCCGACCTTATCTTCGTGGAAGATGACGTCACCGGTGGCGTGGCACGGGTGCAATCCCTGCTCGACGAATTGTCGCGCAAGGATGCCGTTAAAAAAGACCCTTCGGCCGACTAAGCCGTCGGAGAGCCGACCTCAGGAAAGGCCGACAACGCTTCGCGAATCGACGCCGCGCGTCGCATGTCGCGACCATCGCTGTCGAGCTCTTCACCGCGACGCGATTGCACGTGTGCCGGCTGACCCTCAATCATCAGGCGGTCGATGACGTGTCGATTGGCTTCAGGTAGGCAGCCCATGTCGCACGCCATACGTAAGTGTGACAGCATGTTCATCGATTCCGCACTGCTCAGTAAATAAGCCGAACGCAACACGCCCAACGAGCGGGCAATGCGATCCACGAAACGCGGACCTTCTTCGGCCGCTAATTTCCGTCGGGCATTCCATTCTTGTTCAACGAGGGATTTAATCCACGTGCCGAGGTGCTTCATGATGGCATCCTCCGAAAGCCCTAAGGTTTGCTGATTCGAAATTTGAAAAATATTACCAGCCGCCTCGGTGCCTTCGCCAAGCCAACCGCGGACGGCGAGTCCGTCTTGATTGAGGGCGCGCGAAACTTTTTCAATGTGACCCGCCAGGCAAAGTCCGGGCAAGTGCACCATGGCAGAAGCGCGTAAACCTGTGCCCACATTGGTCGGACAGGCCGTCAAAAATCCCAGGCGATCCGAAAAAGCCAAGCCCAGTGAAGCACCCAGTGCCTCGTCTAATTGCTCAGCGATATTCCAGGTGCCACGCAAATGCCAACCCGCCTTAACTACCTGCAGGCGAATGTGGTCTTCTTCGTTGATCATCACCGAGCATGTTTGGTCGCGACTGATAACGGCCGCCCCACTTTTACCGGCGGCTAGTTCCTTGGAAACCAAATGGCGTTCAACCAACACGGCACGTTCCATGTCGGGCAAATCACCCATCTTAAACACGTGTGCCTTCTTGAAGCGCGGCAGCTTGGTGAACGCATCGATGCAGCGGTTCGCGATTTCTTTACGCTGGGCGGGCTTGGCCCAGCCTGGAAAAGGAAAACCCGAAAGGTTGCGGGCGAGTCGCACACGCGTGCTCAATACCACCGCTTGCTGAGCGCCCAGCATGTGGGTCAGTTCGTTTTCAGCAGCGAGAATGTCTTGAACGGACATGAAATTATTCGGTGGGAAGTTGTGCCGAGAGCTGGGCGATTTCATCCCGCAAGCGGGCCGCGGCTTCGTAATCTTCATCGGCAATCGCTTTCGCGATAGCGCCCTGGGCGACTTGCAGACGGTGACGGATTTGACCGAGGGCCAGGGTGCCATTGGGTGCCCGACCAATGTGTTGAACTTGGTGCTGCACTTTCGCGAGCAAGCCGTCCAGCGCTTCCAAGAAAACGGGCCAGCAATCCGGACAGCCCAAGCGACCTGAGCGACGGAAATCCACATCGCTGAACTGGCAGGTTGGGCAAACAATCGCAGGCGCCACGGTTGTTGCCGCCGTGACCACATCCGCTAACTGAAATACCGCCGCATCCCCCGCCCCGCCTTTATTGGCACAGGCTTCACAATAATGCATCTTATGTACCTTGCCCTGGGTGATTTGGGTAAGGTGAACCGTGGCGACTGCATCGCAAACGGAGCACTGGAGCGGCTTGGACATGTAATCATTAGCAAATGAGGACTTGCGGGCTTGGCAAGGGGAAGCGGGGGCGGGTTTGACATCACCCCCTGCCGTCACTTGATGGAAGCCTGTCCGATGTCCTCCAAGTCACGCATTGTCATCACTGGCATAGGCCTCACCGCCCCCAACGGAAACTCCCTGTCTGAGTTCCGCGCCAACCTCTTGGCGGGCAAGGCACGCATTGCTGAAATCGACGTTCGCCACATGGGCCGTCACCCCGCTGGGGTTTGTGATTTCGACGCCACCAAGTGGCAGAAGCGCAAAGAAATTCGCAATGGTACCCGCGTCGGATCCATTTCCATTTATTGCGCTCGTGAAGCACTCGCAGATTCGGGTTTAAATTGGGAGACGGCGGACAAGTCTCGCGTCGGCGTTTACCTCGGCATCACCGAACACGGTAACGTCGAAACTGAAAATGAGATTCATAATATTTCTCAGTTCGGCAACGACACGAAATACTGGACCCACCACCACAACCCTCGCACCGTCGCCAATAATCCCGCAGGTGAAGTGACGATGAACATGGGTATCACGGGGCCGCATTACACGATCGGTGCCGCTTGTGCCGCTGGCAATGCCGGCCTGATTCAAGCCGCGCAAATGCTGCAACTCGGCGAAGTCGATTTTGCGTTCGCGGGCGGCGTATCTGAATCGATTCACACGTTCGGAATTTTCGCCGGCTTTAAAAATCAAGGTGCACTCGGTGCCCACACCGACCCGACCAAAGCGTCGCGTCCGTTCGATAAGAACCGCAACGGCATCGTGATTTCTGAAGGCGGCGCCATCTATACCTTAGAACGCCTCGAAGACGCCCAAGCCCGCGGAGCCCGCATTATCGCCGAGATTGCTGGCTGGTGCATTAACTCCGACGCCACCGACGCCGTCCTCCCGAACCCCGAACGCCAAGCCGAGTGCGTCCGCCTAGCCCTAAAGCGCGCCGGGATGAAGCCCCAGGACATCCATATCGTTTCCACCCATGCGACCGCCACGGCCATGGGAGACATCCAGGAATGCGTTGCCCTGCGGGAGGTCTTCCAAGACTGCCCCCAGACGCACGTCAATAATACTAAGAGCTTCATCGGTCACTGCATGGGAGCCGCGGGCGCCCTTGAATTAGCAGGCAATTTGCCCTCTTTTGACGATGGCTGGGTACACCCCACGATTAATGTCGATGAATTAGACCCCGAATGTGCCATTCCAGGGCTAGTCATCAACCAACCCATCCAGGCCTCCACCATCCAGGCCATCCTCAACAATTCCTTTGGCATGCTCGGAATCAACTCCGCCCTCATTGTTAAGAAATATGGGGTTGCCTGAACGGGCCGTCCTGTTTGAAACAAGCCCACGCACATGACGAAGGAAGACATTAAACAGATCGTTCTCGATATCATTTCCGATATCGCCCCCGATGAAGATTTGACCGCGGTTAAAGCCGAAGTCCGTCTCCGCGATCAACTCTCGCTCGATTCGATGGACTTCCTTGATATCGTTATGGAGCTCCGCAAGAAGCACGGCATCGAAGTCCCCGAAGCCGATTACGTGCAGCTGGCCTCACTTCAGTCCTGCGCCGATTACTTGCTGCCTAAGTTCCTGGCCAAAGCTGCCAAGTAAGTAGGCGAACCGCCCCACTTCGGCCACCCCACTCGGGTGGCCTTTTTATTTATAATATAAAATTCGGCCACCTTCGCGAAAAGGTGGCCGAATTAAATGGTGGAGCCTATCGGGCTTGAACCGACGACCTCTTGCATGCCATGCAAGCGCTCTACCAACTGAGCTAAGGCCCCATAAAACCGAAAGGTTAAGAAAGGTGCCCCCCTTGGCACGG
>CANBWJ010000045.1 GCA_947373115.1 Opitutia bacterium
ATTTCGGAAGGCTGGACGGCCTTGCGGGTTAAAAGTTCAGCGTAAGCCGTGCGTTCATCTTGCATCCGGTTGTCATCGCGATCCACGGGACGACCACTGACGGTATTCATGTAACGCTTCACCATCCGGTCTTCGAGCGAGTGAAAAGAGATGACCGCCAAGACGCCGCCTAAGTTTAATTTACTAAAGGCCTTGGGCAGGGCTTCGGCGAGGGCACCCAACTCATCATTGATTGCAATCCGGATGCCTTGGAAAGTTTTGGTCGCGGGGTGCGGACCACGTGGACCCGGTGCGGGCGGAGCCGCTTCGGCAACTAACTCGGCGAAAGTCGAAGTGCGGGCGAGACGACCCGTGCCGCGCGCTTGTTCAATCGCATTCACAATGCGAAACCAGCGCGGCTCTTCGCCGTAATCGCGTACCGCTTTTTCTAATTCTTTGCGCTCGGCCCGCTCTAAGAAATCAGCCGCGGTGCGTCCGACCCGCGTGTCCATCCGCATGTCGTTCGGGGCATCGAAACGGAAAGAGAAACCGCGCTCCGGCAGATCCAACTGGTGTGAAGACACCCCAATGTCCATCAGTACACCGTCGAACATGCCAGGAACGCGATCAAGGTTGCGAAAATTTTCAGCGTGAAAACGCAGACGCCCGGCATAGCGCGCAAGCAGCGGCGCGGCCCGCTCGGCGGCCGCCGGGTCTTGGTCGAGTGCATCCACGGTCACGCCCGTGGCTCGGTCCAGAATCGCCACGGTGTGTCCACCGCCACCAAAAGTACAATCCATGTAAGCACGCGCCGACTGCGGGTCGAGGAGCGTTAAACACTCCTCAAGCAGTACTGGTACGTGGTTCGTCATTTAGGGAACAATTGTGAATAAGGTGTGAATTGTGTAAGTAACTTTTGGATACAAATTAAATACCCAGCTCGCGTAAGGCGCGGAGGATGGTGCGGGTGCGTTCGGAATCGCGATCCGTCTTCGGCGGATTCTTGGCGATGATTTGGAACGTCGTGAAGCCGCCTTTGAAAATCACATCGCGATCAAGGTTGGCCTCTTTCACCACGTGTTCGTTGAGCGTGATGCGTCCGGCTTTGTCGCATGAAACTTGAATACTGTTGGCACCGAGCAAGCTGAGGGCGTCCATTTTATCCGGATCGCTCACGGTGACTTGCAGCGCGGCATCCGAGATGCGCTTCACCATCGAAGGTGGAAAAACGACAATTGATCCGACCGCCGGGTGGTACATCGCGAGGAAGGCAGTTTCAGGTGAACCCTCAAAACGCCAGGCCGCTGGAATCGTGACACGGTTCTTCTCATCCAACTTTCCGTGATGGATGCCAGTAAAGAGACTGGAGTTTGAACCAATGGACATAATATGGGCAGAAGCCCCTTGTTCACCCACTTTCAACCACTATACCCCACTCGTCAAGAAATTTGCCCCATCACATTATTAACATCGATCCGGGCGCGAAAGTTCGGCCGCAAAACCATGCTTAATGAGCGGTTTCAACCTTAAGTTCATAAACTACTAATATTCAATGCTTTGTGGTTTTTATGCCCAATTTTAAGCTAGGACAACATTCCAGCCCCCCGATCCGGCCCAACAGCCCCTCGGCGCTCCTCCCTACTTTTTGTAATTAAATTATCCTTACAATTACCCAATTTTTCCCTAAAAAAGGCTGGGCGAAAGGGTTTGCCTTAAAGTCCGGGCTGTGCTTTGTGTTTGGCACTCAATCAACCTCTTATGAAGAACGCCGTCACTTACGCCCTCCTTGCCACCTCGCTCGCCTTCGTTGGCTGCAATACCTACGTTGGCGTGGATAATCCTGATAATTCGAGCTCCCTTTACTCCAACATCACGGGCACCCTCACCACTCGCTACAAAGCCGAGCCCGAAGCCGTCTTCAACGCCGTCAAACGCGCCATCGACCAACAAAGCGACATCATGAAGCGCATGGGTGAAACCGATCACCGCTCGAAAGAAGGCGCTGACTTCGACACGACCGTCTTCGCTCGTGCCATCGGTGACTTAGAAATCAAGGTCAGCATCGAAAAATCGCAAGACCCCATCACCAAAGAGCCTTTCACCTTGGTCACCATTAAATACGGCTCCCTCGGCAACTGCGAACAAAGCCAACAAATCGTCTCCAAGATTACCGCTAACCTCCGCCGCTAATCGCGCCGGGCGGAACCGCCAACGGACGCCGCCCAGCCTTTACGGCTCGGCGGCGTTCTTTTTTTAAAATAGATTTATCGTATGGGAAATATCCACGGACATTCATTTCGCATCGCGACCTTCGGTGAAAGCCATGGCCCCGCTATCGGCGTCGTCATCGACGGCTGCCCGCCCCGCGTGCCATTCGATCTTAAATTCCTGCAACAGGAACTCGCGCGCCGTCGCCCCGGTCAAAGCGACCTCACCACGCAACGCAAAGAGGCCGATGCCCCTGAAATTCTTTCAGGTCTTTCCCGAGATGGACTAACACTGGGTTCACCCATCGCCATCGTCATCCGCAACGGCGATCAACGTCCCCAAGCTTACGCGGAAATGCAATCGGCCTACCGCCCATCGCACGCGGATTTCACTTACGATGCCAAGTACGGCATCCGTGCCGTCGAAGGTGGCGGCCGTTCCTCCGCTCGTGAAACCGCTGCCCGCGTGGCCGCTGGTGCGTTAGCCAAAACAGTTTTAAAACATGCCTGCGGTGCCACCATCACCGCATGGGTGGAAAGCGTGGCCGATATCCAAATGCCCGCGACGAATAAAATTCCTTCACTCAAAGAAGTCGAAGCCAGCCCCTCGCGCTGTCCACACACCGCGACGGCAAAAAAAATCGAAGCCTGCATTCGCGATGCACGCAGCGACGGCGATTCCGTTGGGGGCGTCATCTGCTGCGTGATTTCGGGTCTACCTACTGGCTTAGGTTCTCCCGTCTTCGATCGCTTCGAAGCCGAACTCGCCAAGGCGATGCTTTCCTTGCCCGCCACTAAAGGATTTGAAATCGGCAGCGGTTTCGCCGGCACCCAATTACGTGGCAGTGCCCACAACGATACCTTCATTCGCAAGGGTGGAAAAATTCGTACAGCCACCAATCGCTCCGGCGGCACGCAAGGCGGCATCACCAACGGCGAAGACGTCCTCTTCCGCGTCGCCTTCAAGCCCACCGCCACCGTACTGAAGCCACAAAACACCGTGCGCCCCGATGGCAAGGCCACCACTTTAAGCGCCAAGGGTCGCCACGACCCCTGCGTTCTCCCCCGTGCCGTTCCGATTGTCGAAGCCATGGCTGCACTCGTGGCCGTGGATCATTGGATCCGTGACCGCGGACAAAACGCACCCTTTGGCCGCTGCGGTCGCAAAGCATGACGCCCCTCGTCATTGTCCTCGGACCCGTGGGCGCAGGTCGAGCCGCTACCGTTAAGGAGCTCGCTGAAAATGCGTGGCCCGAAGGAAAACACATTCGTATTCTCACCGAAGTGAGCGAGTCGAATGATAGCACCACCGCTTCCGACACCTGGAGTTTCAAAGACGGACAAGCCATTTTACCGCAACCCGGCTCCGAAGACGCCACGATTTTAATTACCGACGGCCGACGCTCAGCCGTCGAGCAAATGGAAGCACTGCATCGCACCCTGGCCACTTCTTCCTGGCAGGTCCAACGCATCCTCACCGTCGTCGACTGCCCACTCGCTCACCGCCACCCCATCGTGACCGAATGGTATAATGCCTGTATTCATTTTTCCGACGCCGTCATTCTGACCCGCCGCTGGGAAGTACCCGGACAGTGGATGAGCAAATTCTTGGAAACCTACGACAACGCTTTTTATCCCTGCGTCTTCGTTAACCTCCTCAAGAATGGCAGCATGGCCAACCCCGCCACCGTAATCCAAGGCGAACCCCTGCGCCTGTCGCATATTTTTGACGAAATCGACGCCGTGGATGAAATGGAATTCGATGAAGACAATTTACCCGACGAGCCCTTCGACCTCGTGCGGCAGCCCGATAAATATTTTGCCCGCGATGATTTTGGCCGACGCTTAATTTCCGTGCCCGACATCGCCCCAACGCTGCACGCCGAGGGCCGTTAATTCACCACGCCATGCGCTGCCTCATCGCCACTTACGCTTGGTTACTGGCACGATTGCCCGAAGGGTTTGCGCGGCTGAATGCGTGGGTACTGGGCTGGCTCATTTGGTTCCTCCGTGGCTCAGTTATTCAACGCAACCTTCGCGAAGCCTTCCCGCAACGCGACCACCGTTGGGTCCGCCGGATCGGCCAACTTTCCTGCCAACGCACGGCGGAAATGGGGCTCTACGCCATCGCCTCCCCCTTGCTCCCCGAAGCAGAAATTCGTGAACGTATTCAATCTCACCCCAGCATGGTCGAGGGCAACAACGCGATTCCACACAATCGACCAGTCGTCTTATTCGTCCCTCATTTTTCCTTAATGGAAATGATGACCGCAGTGAGAATCGTCCATCCCATGCTGGCTGCGCGCGAGTGGGTAACGCTATACCGTCCGCTCGATGTCGCGGCCGCCGAAGTCTGGGTCAAAGAATCGCGCGAACGTTTTGGAATGAAATTGGTTTCTCGCCGCGATGGCTTTGGCCAAGTCATGCGCGCCGTGCGCGAAGGCGGCATCGGCGCCATACTCTTTGATCAAAATACTTCGGGCGGAACGGGTATCAATTTCTTAGGACACAACTGCTCCGTCACCGATCTTCCCGGCATTATCGCCCAGCGCTTCCATGCCTCGAGTCACATCTTCTGGGCCGAGCGACAAGGTTTCTGGCGCTGCCAACTGCGCACTCACACGCTGCAATCGCGGGATTCCATGGGGCTCACCCTCGAGTCTAACGCGTGGCTCGCCGAACGCTTAAGCTCGTCCGACGAAGCCTGCGCCGATTGGCTCTGGGCCCACGATCGCTGGCGCCATAGTCAGAAAAATTAAGCGGCGGGCACGGACTTTGGGTCTTTGCCTTCACCGCCTGCACCCTTGTCTTGATTGCGACCCTTACCCTCAGGCCTTGGCTTAAGCAATTCGGGTCCATACTTCTCTAAAAGTTTGCGCAAGTACTGCTGACGATCCTCGGGCGAAAGCTTTAATAAGTTCTCACGCTCGGCTTTAGCTTCTTCGGGCCTGAGCTGCTTTAAGTGATACTCAAAAACCCTGAAGCCAAGGCCACGATTCGCCTTCTCGCGCATTTCCCGAAAGGCTTTGGCCTTTTCCTCGGGCGTGGCGGTTTCAAGTTTAGCCAGTGAATCCGCAAAACCTGCACGCTCCTCGGGACTCATCCGCTCGATGGCCTCAATCGCGGCACGCATGCGGGACAAACGATCGGGGGTAAGCTCGATCAATTTACGAATCGCCTGAATTTCTTCCCCGGAGGGCTCACTCATCGGCGGCCGGGCCGGAGCGGCGTCAGGTGCTGGCTTCGCCTTATCATCAACCTGTGCAAACAGCGTACCGACACTTAAAAATATTAATAATACAGAACGCATGGCACTCAGATGTCGGTTTTAATCATCTGATCAACCGCCGACGAGCCTTCCTCGACCACGGGAACCAGTATGGCTAAGTCATCGGCCACTCCAAAAATGGCGTTAAAATTGGCGGCGTCATCGCTCATCACCAAGGCCTGTGATTGGCGGATAAGAAAATCCTCCGAACGATTACGACTCACTACGAGGGTCGCCACCAAACAGGCGGCGAGTGAAGTCGCCAAAGAGGTCCAGCGAATGATTTTGCGGCGCACCCGGGAAGCCTGCACGGCACTGACGACACGACCAGAGAAACCAGGCACCACCGTCGAGGCCTCACGGCGGAGGGCCAACGAGAGGTCGCGTTCGAAGTTGGGAGGAAGTGAATCCATGGCTTAGTTCATTAAGTCCAACCCCGTCAAAGGGCTGAGGTTACAGATTCTAGGGAGTTTCATAATAATCTTTTAAAAGCTCTCGCAGCTGGGTGCGGGCCCGATGAATCCAGGTTTTCACCGAAGAAACGGGGGCTTTCATGATTTTGGCGATGTCTTCATAGGCCAAGTCTTGCTGCACTAATAATAAAATAGCCGTCCGCTGCTCCGTCGCAAGCTGGGCGACGGCCCGCTGAAAGGCCTCATCGAGTTCGCCAACTCTTCGGGCCGACTCGTGACTCTTGTCCCCGGGCTCAGGTGCAGAATCTAGCGCCGTCGTCGGCTTACGCGATTTCCGCCGCCACTCATTTAGGACCAAATTATGAGCAATGTGAATCAGGTATGTGGTTAGCTTCGCTTCGGGCCGCCAACGCACCGACGCTCGATGCAAGCGAATGAAGACCTCCATACCCAGCTCTTCCGCCGTGGTCTGCGAACCCACCTGGGAACGCAGGTAAGCCACGACTCGAGTGTGGTGACGTTCGACCAATAAGCGTAAGGCATCATCGTCACCCTGCGCGACCAAGCCCATCAAGCGTTTGTCTTCTTGATCTTCAACGTCAGGCAATGACTCAGAATCAGCCATCAATCACACTACAGGCGGACGGGCCGTAAAAGTCCGCAAGGTTTGTAAGAAAAAAGTTTCGAGCGCGGCTAAGACTTGATAATTGAGCTCTAGGCGCATGCGGGCCGCTTCTAAATAGTCGACCGCACTGGCAACTTGTAAGGCGAAAGTGGGGTGATTACGCCCTGCCAAACGCAGACGCTCTTCTAAAGAGACGAGCATGCGTGCCCGAATACCGCGACGAATGGATTCTTCGTAAGCATTCTCGGCATCTTCTTCATCGTCATCCGACGGCGGTGGTGGAGGCGCCGCCTTCAAACCCTCCTTTACAAATAATTCTAATAACACCTCAAACCGTGCACAGAGCGCGTAGATGGGGATGATGATTTCGGTCGGACGTTGAGTCGCCGTGATTGGGCCGGATAATTTAATGAGCAGGCGATCAAATTCTCGTAGCCAATCCGCCCATGAGGGGTCGGTTAACACTGGGGCTTCACCGCCGAGATGAAAGCGGAGGCACCGACTCAAAATCGTCGGCAACACCCGGTAATAATTGACCGTTTGTAAGATAATTAAAGTACCCGCGGGTGGCTCTTCGAGGGTTTTCAGAAAAGCATTCGCAGCTTCTGACATAAAACGGTCGGGCTCGTGCACAATGACCACACGTCGTCCCGTAAAGGACGAGAGTCGCAAGTCAGCGACCACCTCCAAGGTGTTTTCGATATTGATGCGGCGGGATTTTTTGGAGGGACGAAGCACGCGACAATCCGAATGTGCGACCGCGTCATCCGTCTCCAAATGCTGTGCGGCCAACCATTCACTGGCGCGATTGAGCTGCTCCGCATTCTGTCCGGTCAGCAAAACCGCATGCGGCATCCGTCCTTCGGCCCGGGCGCGGAGTAAAACCTTTAACGCCGGCACCGAAGCAATATCAGCTGAAACGGCGGCGGACTTCATGCCAGATTTCCTCAGCGATAAGGTTGGGGTCGCGATTGGCATCGACGACTAAAAAACGGCCAGGCTCGTCGGCCGCTAATTGACGGTAGGTGGCTCGGACTTTGCGATGAAAGTCTTTGCCGAGTAATTCAAAGCGATCCGCCTGGCCGTGATCGCGCACCGCGGCACGACTCAATCCGCGGTCCGGATCCAAATCTAATAAGATCGTAAGGTCCGGTCGCAACGTCCCACAGGCTAAACGGTTCGCCGCATCAATTTGTTCGCGACTCAGTCCGCGTCCGCCAGCTTGGTAAGCGACGGTCGAATCAATAAATCGGTCACAGAGGACAAAGGTGCCGGCGGCTAAGGCAGGGGAAATCACCTCTCGCACCAATTGCGCCCGACAGGCCGTGAAAAGCAGCGCCTCGGTTTCGGGTTCCACCGATTTCGTCGCTGGGTTTTTTAATACCGCACGCAATTGCTCACCCAGCACCGTGCCACCTGGTTCGCGGAGGCTAATCACTCGGTTTCCTGAATTTTCTAAATTTTTAGCCAAGCAGGAAAGCTGGGTTGATTTACCCGCACCTTCGCCGCCCTCGAATGTAATCAACTTGGCCTTCATGACGTGGCCATTTCCTACCAAGGGCATCCGTCTAAAGCGAGAGGAGAAAATACGGTAAATAAAGAAGCCCGATTCACTCGGGCTTCTTTATGATCAACCACCCGCTGGGGATGGATTATTTTGCTGCTCCTTCTCGATAACCTTATTGATGGTATCAATCACTTTATCGATTGGATTGGTCGGAGTAGTCGGATTGGTCGGAGTAGTCGGAGTGGTGCCGCCGCCGTTTTCAGTACCGCCGCCGGTTTCAGTGCCACCACCGGTTTCAGTGCCACCACCCGTCGTGCCGCCGCCGGTCGTAGTGCCGCCGCCGGTTGAAGTATTAGGATCGACTAAATTGAGGGGTGGAGGCGGAGGTGCCTTGCTCGCTGCATCATCAACAGCGGCCACAGTCTGCTGCGGCAATGTACTGCCGTTCGCCAGGGTGCTACCAATCGAGCCAACTTGCTCCGAATTCATCCTAGAAATGCTGATAGTAACCGGCACAACTGCAGGGGCGTCGAGCGGTGGCTTAATTTCGATTTCGGTACCAACATCGAGACTCACTGGCTTGCTCAGTGTAACCGTTCCATCGGCATCAACTGCCACAACCTTAGTTCCTGGGGGAATACCTGGGGCCGCAACTTCATCGCCAACCGAGAACTTCATCGCAGCACCATCAACTTTAGGGAGCTTATTAGAATTTTCTACACCGACGGACGTTTTCACCGACGACACGAGATCCTTACTAACATCCACAGGGCCTTGCGCAGCCATCTGTCGTCCAGCCGTCACTGATGATGGCCCAGCGTTGGAGCCGTTCATCGAGACTTCAACCAAGCCGCGCACCACCGAAATCTTGATATTACCCACGCCCTTGCTATTATTTTGAGAGTACTCAACGGTGTAAATCGTACCACGAATACGTGCCACACCGACGGGCGTCTTGATTGTAAAAGTGGATTGGGGGTTCAGCTTTCTCACTTCTCCCGTAATTTTTCCGCGCTTAAGAATGACTTCGGTAACCGATGGACTAGGCTCTTTATCCAACAATCGGTACTGCCCGGGCTTAATTAAATCACTGCCAACCTGACGGAAGGTGCGCACTTCTAACGAGGTATTGGGCGACAAGACCAAAGTTGCACCATTTGAAAGTAGGAGCTCAGAAGTGGATCCAACCTTAGTTTCAACGCGGTAACCTTCTTCAAAAACCAAGCCAGTAGTAGCGGGCTTCCTCTCTGCCTTGGGATTTAAAAGCGAGGATTCGCCCTTGATAAGGCCAAATTCGATTTGTCCATTCTGCAGCGCAGCCTGTGAGACGAGGGGCATGACAAGCAAGCCAGCCAAGCTAAAGATGCGAAAGACTATTTTCATAAATGATGCATAGAATTTAATACCCAAACTGTAAGGCGCAATCCGTAACAAATAGCAAAAAGGCGGGGGATTTTTAAGTCCCCCGCCTTTAAAACCATTGAATTTTCAGCTAATTACGCAGTCTGGTAGGGCTCGAGCTTGCGCTGAACGCGGATTGCAGAGAGCTGAGCGTAACGTGGAAGTCCTTGCTCATAAGGGAGTTGTAGCTCTCCTTGAATGAGGGGCTGAGCGTAACGGGCAAAGTCTTGGTGAATCGACATCTTGTCTTCGCCAATCCACTTTTCAGGGAAAGCTTTCACACCATTTGCAATGTCGGCGAGAGGGGCCAAGAGAGTTTCTACCGAGTATTGTTCCTTACCCGAACGGTTCAGAATCACCATCTTACCAGACTCACCCTTAACGGCGGCCTTAACGGCTTCGCGACCACAGAGCTTGGCTTCTTCAACGTCGGTCTTCGATGCATTATGCGAAGCCGCACGTTGCGAGATTCCCAACTTAGAAGAACGAGCCTTCACGCCCGAGAAGCGTTCCTCGACAAGCGAGCGAAGGTATTCACCGGCACCACCGAGAACGGCGTGACCAAAAGCATCGGTGCTCGAAGTGTCGGCGCCGAGGTAATTGCCAGCTTCGTCTTGTACGCCTTCCGAAACGACGACGAAACAGTGGGCGTTGCTCTTCAGAACTTCTTCAACGCGACGGATGAAATTGTCGGCGTTGAAAGGAACTTCGGGGAGTAAAATAATGTGCGGTGCCGAACAGCTGTAGTGCGTGTTCTTCGAAGCACTCTTTGAGTTGTCGTCACTCTTTTCGCGACGTTGAGCGAGCACCGAAGAGGCCGCCAACCAGCCGGCATTGCGTCCCATCACCTCTAAAATCGAGACGAAATCGTTCTGACCCATTGCGGCATTGTCCAACGACATTTCACGAACGGTGATAGCAATGTGCTTAGCCACTGAACCAAAACCAGGGCAGTGATCCGTCAGAGGAAGGTCATTATCAACGGTCTTAGGTACGCCAATCACACGGAGCTCATAACCACGCTCTTTAGCGAGCGCGTCGATCTTAGCCGCGGTGTCCTGAGAATCGTTGCCACCAATGTAGTGGAAGAAACGGATGTTGTGCGCTTCAAAAACTTGGAGGATGCGATCAAAGTCTTCAGCCTTCTTAACCTTGTAGCGACAGGTACCTAAAGCGGCACCCGGAGTGTGCTCGAGGTTGCGGAGCGTTTGTTGAGACTCTGCCGCAAGGTCAATGAGTTGCTCGTGAAGCAC
>CANBWJ010000046.1 GCA_947373115.1 Opitutia bacterium
CAGTCCCACATGGATCCCGGCTCTACCCTTTTCAAACATTCATAACCCCTCCACCCCATGAATAAGTCCGTCAGCCTGACCCTTCGCATCCTCGGTATCGCCCTCGCGATTGCCGCCTGCGTCTTTGCCTACCTCCTGAATGGCAAAGTAGAAACCGCCATGAAGCACACCGAGTGGGCGGTAACCGACCCCGAAATTCAGGCACATAAAAACTACGAAGGTCGCATGAATGATTTAGGCAAAAAGGTGAAAGAATTAGTCGAAGCCAAGCGCGCCAAAATCGGCGAGATGGAGAAAACCGTCGCCGATCTCCAAGCCGATGTGACCGACAAGAAGAGTAAAATCGAGGGCCTCACTGCCAACGTTTCTTCGCTCGAAGCCGAGCGCTCTGAACTCACCCTCAAGCGCGATTCACTCGCCGCTCAATTAACCGAAGCCAACACGAAGAGCGATTCACTCGCCACCGAACTCAACGGCACCAAACAAAGCCTCGCAAAAGAAAAAGAGAAGGCCGCTTCACTCTTCACCAAAGAACAAATCGACGCCGAAATCGCGAAGACCGCTAAGGCCGAAGAAGGCCGTAAAGAACTCGCCCAAAAATACAGCCAACTTTACAGCTACGCTCAAACCGCTGGTGGCAACACGCCTCCCTTCCCTCGCGACCCTTCCACCGAAGGCTCAACCGAAGTGGCAAAGGCTGATTTTGCACCCGAAGTCATTAAGACCCGCATTATCTTACTTAATTCTGCCGACGGTTTAGTCTGCTTCTCGGTTGGAGATTTAAACGGCATCAAAGCTCAAAGCACTTTCAAGGTTCGCTTAGGCGATAAAGAAATCGGCCGCGTCCACGTGGAGTCCGTGCAAAACGCCATCTGCACCGCTCAAATCTTAAGCGGTTCTTCCATTGATGATTTCAGCAACGGCGACGTGGTTACCCTCGAAGCCGAAGTCGGTAAAGTTGCCAATAATTAATCGATGTTTCGCGCCCCTCTGATCATCGCCATCGCCGCGACCCTCTTGGGTTTAGTTGGCTGCGGCTCGCTTGAATCAGAAAAGCCTGCTGACTCCACCCTGCCTCAGGCCCAGCCCGCATCGTGGCAAGGCGGCCTCCCTGGCATGGGTCAACAAGGTGGTTCGGGATACCGCTAAACTTCCATGGCTGCAACTGACCCAGGTGAACGCGGTAACCACCGGACACCCACAGGTCGATTGTTGGTCGTGGCCACGCCCTTAGGAAACTTAGGCGACATCACCGAGCGCGCCAAAACCGAACTCGCTCAGTGCGATCTCATCGCCTGCGAAGACACGCGCGTCACCGGTGGGCTACTCCGACACCTCGGACTTTCCAAACCCATGCTCGCTTACCACGAGCATAACGAAAAAGAAGTGGCCATCGAGCTTGCGGACAAAATTGCTGCGGGTGCCACCATCGCCCTCATCACCGATGCGGGCACGCCTGGCATCAGCGACCCTGGCTTTCGAGTCACCCGCGAATGTCGCCGTCGCAAACTGACCGTAACCCCGCTTCCCGGCGCCTGCGCCATCGTCGCCCTCCTGTCTGCCTCTGGCCTGCCGACCAACGCTTTTCGCTTCGTCGGTTTCCTCCCACCCAAGTCCGCCGCCCGTCGACGTTTCCTCGAAGGTGCATTGACGGCCGATGAAACCATCGTGCTCCACGAATCGTGCCACCGTATCAGTGATTTCTGCGACGAAATGCTCGAGATTCTCGGACCTCAACGCGTGGTTTGCGTCGGCCGCGAACTCACTAAGTTACATGAAAATATTCGGACCGCCCCTCTCGGTGAGTTAGTACCAGCCTTGAAAACAGGCTCACTGAAAGGCGAGTTTACCGTCGCCATCGCGCCAGCCGACTTCGCCCTCTGAGCAATGATAGCAGGTTGACCCCTGGGGTCAGTCAGTTGCATGCTCCAGCCAATGGCGGGTTTCGACGACAGTCTGGTGCGCGAGTATTTTGAAGTGAATGGCTTCTTCGTACGCCAATCGCGCAAATACGCCGTGCAGTCTCGTCGCAAACGCGCCGATGAGGAGGGCGACCTGCTAATCATCAATCCCGCACCCCGCCGAGAGATGGTACTGCCATTTCAACTCTTCGGCTCCGATATTCCTGGCCTCACGACCGCCGTCATCGCCATCAAAGCTTGGCATAGCACCAAAGCGATTACACCGACCATGATTCGTAAAGGCGACCTGCTCGAGTTCGTCAAAAAAGAAGCGGTCGAAGCCGCGAAAGAAGCTTTCGCTGAACTCTCGGCCAACGCCGACCAGCCCATCTCGAAAATATTAATCCTCCCCGGCATTCCCTCGCAGGAACCGCAACGCTCGGAGAGTATCGCCCTTTTAAAACAAAGCGGCGTCGACCACGTGATCACCTTCCGTACGATCTTGGAAAACCTCGTACAGCACGTGGAATCGAATCAGAGCTACGCGCGCTCCGACACTTTACAGTTGCTCCGTCTCTTACGGGTTTACGACATGGTGAAACCCGCCCAACTTGAACTGTTCACCGGCCCCAACCCTTCTTCCAAGTGATTCATCCCACCGCCCTCGTTGATGCCACTGCGCGCCTTGCGTCCGATGTTACCGTCGGTGCGCACGCCATCATTGAAGCTGGCGTCGTTATCGGCCCCGGCAGCACCATCGCTGCGCACGCCATCATTAAAAAGAATGCGGTGCTTGGTAAGAATGTGCAGGTCGACCACTTCGCCGTGATTGGGGGCAATCCTCAGGACCTAAGTTTTAAGAATGATATAAAATCGAACGTACAAATTGGTGACGGCACCATCCTTCGCGAACACGTGACCGTGCACCGCGCCACGCAGCCCGGACTCGCCACGGTCATCGGGCAAAATAATTTACTGATGGCGGGAGCCCACGTGGCCCACGATTGCGTACTCGGCAACCACGTCATTCTAGCCAACGGCTGCATGCTCGGCGGACACGTGCAAGTCGGCGACCACGCCTTCATCAGCGGCGGTGTGGCCGTTCACCAATTCTGCCGTGTGGGCACCGGCTCCATGACATCGGGCAACGCCGTCATCACCGAAGACGTGCCGCCCAACGCCCTCGCCCACAGTCGTAATCAACTTTCCGGACTAAACCTCGTCGGGATGCGTCGCCGCGGACTTTCCACGGCGGAAATCACCGAACTGAAAAAAGCCTACCACGCGGTCTACGCGCCCAACGGCAATTGCCTGTCCTTCGCTCAGGTAGCTTTGCAGAGTGGCACCTACACAACTCCAGTCGCCCAAGAATTCCTTAACTTCTTCCTCGGCGGAAAACGCGGACGCTTCGTGCAACCCGAATGAGTAAAATTCCACTCGCTTTAACGTGCGGCGACCCCGCCGGAGTCGGCCCCGAATTAGTCGCGTCCTGGTTAAAAGACCACCCCGCCGCCCATTCCGACGTCGTCATCATTGGCCCAGCATCATGGCTTAAAACTCTTGGCCTACCGACGTCAGCACAACACGCCGTGGGTCCAGCCGACTACAAAGCAGTTGCCGGGCAGCCCGATGACACGGGTAGCCGCATCGCACTCGCCGCCATGGAACAAGCGGCCGACGGAGTGCTCCAAGGGCAATTCCGTGCCGTTGTCACCGGCCCCATCAATAAGAAATCTTTCTCGAAAATCGGTTACAGCTTTCCCGGTCAGACCGAATTTTTTGCGCAACGCTGGAACGGCAATCCTGTCATGGCTTTTGCCGGCGGAAAATTAACCGTGGGCTTAGTGACTTGGCACATCCCACTCGAACAGGTCGCAAAAAAACTCACCCGTGCCGACCTTCGCAAAACCATACTCGCGCTCATTCGCCTTCGACAAAAACTCGGCGACAAAAATCCGCGCGTTGCAGTCTGTGGCATCAATCCGCACGCCGGCGAAAACGGATTACTCGGCTCCGAAGACGATGCCATTATTCGTCCTGAAGTTGAAGCCCTTCGCGCCGAAGGCTACGCCGTCAGCGGCCCGCTTCCAGGTGACACCGTTTTTTATCGTCACCAGCAAGGCGAGTTCGATGCCGTCGCAGCCATCTATCACGATCAAGGACTGGCCCCGCTTAAACTCGTCGACTTCTCCAGCTCCGCCAATCTCACGCTCGGACTGAAATACATTCGCACCAGCCCCGATCACGGTACGGCCTACGAAATCGCCGGCCAAGGACGCGCCGACCGCGGCAGCCTGGATTCAGCCATCAAGCTCGCGAATACGCTTTCTGCTTAATGCTCCGCCTGCTGCTCGTATTACTTTGCGGATTAGGGCCCTGGCTCGCCGCCGATGAGCTACGCATCGTCAGTTATAGTCCCGGCGCCACGCAGACCCTGATTGACCTTAACGCTGCCGATAAAATCGTGGGCGCTACGGCTTGGTGTCCTCTGCCCAAAGACCACCCTGCGTCGCGCACCTGTGATGCTTTTAATCCTGACCTAGAAAGCTTACTACAATTAAAACCCACGTGCGTGATTCTGCCCCGACTGGCCAATCCTCTCTGGGCGAATCGCTGCCAAAAAGCGGGCCTCAAAGTTTTAGTTCTTTCCGCTGAAAATAAAAATTCTGTCGCCGCTGATGTTCGTGCCCTCGGCGCCCTTGTTAATCAAAAATCCCTAGCCGAAAAATTAGCACCAAATCTCGAAGCTCAACCTCAGCCCAACCCTCGCAGCCTCTTAATTATTTGGGACGGGATGATGGCCGGAAATCATTCTTACCTCGGCGGGCCCATCACGGCAGCCGGCTATCAATCACCCCTCGCAAGTATCACCTGGCAGAAACTAGACTGGGAAACGGTGGCACAAATTAAACCGGATGCCTTTTTGTGGATCGAAAATAATTCTAACAATACGAATATCATTCCTTCCGAGTCGCGCTTGGCTGAACTAAAAAAAGTGCCCGCCGTCCGAAATTTAGTGAGCGTCCAAAGTGGCCAAGTGTTTAGCACGACCAGTGGCAGCGATTGGCTACCTGGAACAGGCCTATGCCGTGCACTTGATAAATTAAGGGCATTACCTACACCAAACACAGTGACACCCTAGTGATTTATTAGCCTTCTGCCATTTGACAGCGGTCAGCTTCGTCCCATAGTTAAGGCTCTTCCCTCTATGAAAACCACACTCCTACGTTTCCTCACCACTGCTGCCAGCGCCCTCGTGCTGACTACGGCCATCAGCTTCGCTGATGAGCCTGCCAAAAAGGATGGCGACGGCTGCCCAGCCTGTCCTGCCACCCCCGAAGCACCTAAGTCCATGATCGTTGGTCACTGCGGCACTTGTGATAAAAAGGATAAGCCAGAGGTCACTCCAGAAGCACCCAAGTCCATGATTGTCGATCACTGCGGCACTTGCGACAAGACAGACAAGCCTGGCACCTGCCCAGCTGAGCCTGCTAAGCAAGAAGAGGCACCTGCCAAGAAAGATGGCGACAAGTGCTGCCCTGACGCACCTAAATCGTAATTCTTAATTGCAGTCACTCCCAAGGGCGAACTTACGAGTTCGCCCTTTTTATTCCCCTACCACTTTAGGCCCAAATCCATCCGCACGAATTCAGGAAAATCTTTTCGGATCGTGATACCCTTCGATTCCGCGTAGATGAAATCTTCGGGGCGACCCGCCCCGCTGCGCATCGCACAGGATTTAATTCCCGCATTCAATCCGGCATCCCAATCCGTGCATCGGTCACCCGTCATCCAGCTGCGCACTGGATCAAGGTCGTGCTTCGCAATCATCTCCAAAATGAAGCGCGGACTGGGCTTGCGGTACAACGAAGGCTCGTCGGGTCGCTCCGGCGCCGCCTTTATTTCCAAAATGCCAGGGGCAGGCAAATCGAGTAGCTCTAACATTCGTGCATTACAGGCCTCATATTGTTCCCAGGTGAAAATCCCGCGATTCAGTCCACTTTGGTTAGTGAGCACGAAAAGCTTATACCCCGCCCCCAAGCAGGCGTGCAGTGCTGACCTCACCCCAGGAATCAGGGCAATCTGCTCGACTCGACAGGTGTGATGGTGGTCTTCGATCAGATTTCCGTCACGATCGAGGAAAAGGGCTGGGGAACTAGGCATTACCCCAGCCAAACCGCCAAAATAAGCAGTGCAAGCCATCGAAAGGGGGCTTGACCGAATAGGCGACTGGGGTACAACCAACCCTCACCAAGCGAAGAACCATGGCAAATCCGAAAAGAAAACAGTCTAAACGTCGCAGTCGTCTCCGTCGTGGAGCTAACCAGTTCCGCGCCCCTTCGCTCGTTCGTGATAACGAATCCGGCGCCTTGCGTCGCTCTCACCGCGTTGACCCTACCACAGGGAAATACCGCGGCCGTCAGGTCCTCGACAACGAGGCCTAAGCCTCTTCCGGGCAAAGCCCGTAGCACATGAGCGAAGCCACTACGCCCACCGGTTACCGAATTGCACTCGATTGTATGGGTGGCGATTTGGGTCCGTCTGAAGCCGTGGCCGCCGCGGCCATCGCCGTCCGCGAAGGTATCATCGGTCCCAATGACACTTTGATTCTCGTCGGCCACGAAGATAATTTACAGCAGCTCGCCACCGAGAACCGCATCATCAAGTCCAAGCGCATCGCCTTCAAGCATGCCCCCAGCATCGTTCAGCCCGATGACGCCGCGATGACAGTTCTTAAATCGAAGCGCGATTCATCGATGTTGATCGCCCTCGAAATGTTAAAGTCAGGCGAAGCCGATGTGGTGATTTCGACAGGTAATACCAAGGCTTTGGTCGCTGCAGGCACGATTAAAGTACGCGCAATGGAAGGCGCCGAACGCCCCGCCCTCGCCGCCATTATGCCTCGTCGTGAAGGCCACTTCGTGATGCTCGACGTCGGCGCAAATCCCGAAGCGAAACCTGAGCATTTAGTCCACAACGCTGTCCTCGGTGCGATTTACGCGCAGAGTGCACTCGGCATCCAGAATCCACGCGTGGGTTTACTTTCTGTCGGCACCGAAGAAGGCAAAGGCGGTGCCCGCATCAATCGCACCCACACCTTGCTCAAAGCGATGGGCGAAAAAATCAATTACGTCGGTCCTGTGGAAGGCTTCGATGTTTTTGGTGATGCTTGCGACGTCGTCGTTACCGACGGCTTCACCGGTAACGTCATTCTCAAAACACTTGAAGGCCTCGTCTACATGGTGCGCGACATGGTTGGCAAAAAAGTGAAGAGCAACCCTGTCTACCTCGCCGGCGGTATCGCCATGTTCCCCTTGCTCCGTGACCTTAAAGGCAAATTAAAGCCCGAACGTTACGGCGGAGCCCCCTTACTGGGTTTGGCTGGTTTAGTCATGAAAGCTCACGGTTCCAGTAACAAGCACGGCATCGCCAGCGCCATCCGCCTCGGCATCGAAGCCCTCGGTCATGACGCTAAAAAACGCATGCAAGTCGCCTTGGCCGAAGCAAATACCGTTATTTCTTCGACCCCAGTCGAGGAGTGAGGTTTTTGTGTTCCCTTTCTACCCCTAGAGGGCTTATTTCAAGGACTTGATGAGCTCAGTTCCGCATTCAGTTTTTATACGCTCCGTCGGCGTCCATACCCCTGAGCGCCGGATGACCAACGAAGAATTATCTACCCTCGTGGATACGAATGACGAGTGGATCAAAACCCGCTCAGGCATCTCCGAACGACGTATTGCGGGCCCCCACGAAAATCCTTCGGACATGGGGGCAAAGGCAGCCACCCATGCCCTGAAAAACGCAGGGTTAAAACCCGAAGATATCGACCTGCTCATCCTGGCCACGATGACCCCCGATGTGCCCTTCCCATCCACCGCCTGCCTCCTCCAAGCCAAACTCGGTCTGCGTCGCGACATCCCATGCTTTGATATTTCAGCCGCCTGCTCGGGCTTCGTCTTCGCCCTCCAAGTGGGCACCGACATGCTGCGCTCTGGAAATTATAAGCGCGCCCTGATCGTCGGCTCCGAAAAACTTTCTTCCGTCGTTGACTGGCAAGACCGCTCCACGTGCGTGCTCTTTGGCGACGGTGCGGGCGCCGCCATCATTGAAACCACTGCAACGCCTAACGTTGGTATCTTAGGAAATATTTTAGGTTCGGACGGTAACAACGCTGAACTCATTCACAGCGCGGTCGGTGGCTCCGCCAAACCGCACACGCCCGAGACGATTCAGAATCGCGAACACTGTCTACGCATGAATGGCAAAGAAGTTTTTAAACTAGCCGTGCGCGTGATGTCCGAATCCTGCCAACGCGTTTTAAGTCAATGCGGCGTGAGTTCCGATGACGTTGCCTGGTTTATTCCCCACCAAGCGAATGCGCGTATTTTAGAGGCTGTCGCCGGTCAGCTAAACGTCGGCCTCGACCGCTTCCCTTCCAACCTCGATCGATTTGGCAACACTTCCGCAGCCTCCATTCCACTCGCCCTTGAAGAGGCCTGGCGCCAAGGTAAAATCAAACATGGCGACCTCGTACTTCTCGTCGCTTTCGGCTCCGGACTCACCTGGGGCGCAACCCTCTTACGCTGGCATGAACCTCAATCATAAATTCTTTTCTCTCGTTGCCTGCGTCTTCTTCGCTGTCTCCGCCTCCGCGGAATTCATCCGCGAAGATGGACAGTGGAAAATCAAAGCGGGAACCACCTGCGATGTAACTCCCGAGAGCCTTACCCCCAAAGTTATGGCGCGCCTCAACGCCGCTAGCCGCGCCACCGAAGCGAAAAATTATTCCGCCGCATTAGGCTTATGGAGCGACCTCGCAGAAATACAAAAGGGCAAAGAGGCTGAAGCCATTGCCTTAATTAACTCCGCCCGCATTCACATCGCCCGCAGCCAACTCGAAGTCGCCGAGAAGGAAGACCTCGATGAGTTCTTCAAACGTCACGCCAACTTCAGCGGCTTCGGTGAAGCGGTAGAATTAACCTTTGAGCTCGCCAACCGTTTCGCGGCCGGCGAACGCCCTTACCTGGGTGGTTGGTTTCCGTGGTTTAAAGACAACCTCCACGCCCTTTCGCTCTTCGAAAAAGTCGTTAAATACGCCCCGAATGGACCTTTAGCCGATGAGTCACTGATTCGCATGGCCCGCCTTAATCACGCGAGCGATCGCAAGCCCGAAGCCATTGATGCCCTCACCCGCATCATCAGCGACTACCCCACTTCTAAATATGCCGCCGAGGCACTCGAAACCCTCGCCCACCTTCGCTCCGAAGAATCATTGGGTGCCGACTGGGATCAAGCCACCGCCATGGAATCCGCCGACCACTGGCGCACCCTCGCCGATCAATTCCCCAACGACCCACGTGCCAAGCTGGCACCCGAACAAATTAAAATTCTCCGCGACCGCGCCGCTCGAGCCCGACTCAACCTCGGAAAGTTTTACTGGTACAGCCGCAATAATCCGGTGGCTGCAAAACTGATGGCTAATTCCTGTCGCAGTATTTCACCCGAATCTGAAGCCGCCAAAGAAGCTGAAACGTTGCTCGCTGAAATCGAAGCCAACCCCAATCCGCCCACCACCATCGCTGACAAACTTCTCGGTGCTTACCCACGCCCCAGCAATGCCAACGAAGCAAAGCCGACGGTGCTGAATGACGATCTAGATTCTCTCGGTTTCCGCCAAGAACCTATCCACCCCGCCACCGAACCTGAACGCCACTAATGACCCGCACCTTTACCATTCTTCTGGTCACACTGAGTCTTGCCCTCACGCAAGCTGCTTGCTCGGCCTATAAATTAGGCGGCCCCAAGCCGACCTTCAGCACCATTGAAATCAGCCCCGTTCGCAACTCCACCACTCGTCCCGGCATGCATCTCTCCCTGGAACAAAAGCTGCGCGAAAGCTTCCTTTCGGATCCGCGCCTCAAAGTCGGCGCGGGTGACGCCAAACTCGAAACCGAAGTGGCAGAGTACACCCACAACGGTCTCACCACGAGTTCCGTCGATGCGTACACGTACACGAGTTATAATATCGTTATTAAAGTTCGCTGCACACTGACGACGCAGAATGGCCAAAAAGTTTTATTCAAAAATCGCGAGTTCACCGCTTCCGCCACCCTGCAAACTCAAAGCGATGGCGCCTCTGAAGAACGCAGCATCGCCCCGGGGATTTTCACCGACATCGCCGCCCAAATTCGCGAAGCCGCCACGACCGCTTGGTAACCATGCCCTCACCCATCGTCGCTCCCTCTTTGCTGGCCGCCAATCATGGCGAGTTTGCGCTCGGCATTAAAGCCATCGAAGAAGCCGGGCTCACCTGGGTGCACCTCGATATCATGGACGGGCACTTCGTGCCCAACATCAGCTTCGGCCCCCAAGTGGTCGCCGACCTACGTCCGCGCACTCAGCTCCACTTCGACGTGCACCTGATGCTCACGCACCCCGATCGCTTCGTTGCCCCCTTTGTCAAAGCCGGCGCGAATCGCCTCACCGTTCACGTCGAAGCCGATCACAACGTCGGCCAAACACTTAAAGCCATTAAAGACACGGGCATTTCCGCCGGCATCGCGATGAATCCCGACTGCGATCCCGCCCGCCTTTTACCTTACCTCGACGCGGTTGACCTCGTGCTCTGCATGACGGTCTTCCCTGGTTTCGGCGGCCAAGCTTTCATTCCTTCCGTTTTAAA